>DATKVT010000052.1 GCA_035529935.1 Williamwhitmania sp.
TTGACACCATCAACCCATGTTGGTAATGCTGCATTAGCACCCAATAGAGTAGTCCAGCTTTTTGCAAAAGTTGCCACATGCTGAGCGCTTGAGAAACCTGTTGCAGTAGAACCAGTTCCTTCGTCAAAGTGCCAGCCAGCCTTCAAGTATAAGGCATCGTCAATAAAACCATAGGCCGCAGCATTAAAGGTGGTCATGGCTTCGGTTAGCTGTGTAACCAGGTTGTTAATCTGAGCTTGTGTAAGATTAGTTGCAGCGGCGGCAGTTTTAACGGTTTGTAGTGTTGTCGTAAAATTGTCGATCGCAGCTTGAGGGTAATCGTTAGGGCTTGCAGCAGCAACAAGCGCATCGGCTTGGGCAATTAAAGCTGTGAGCGCTGTTTTGTCTCCTGCAACAACAGAGGTACTGCTGTCTTTCGAGCACGATCCAAGTAACAAAGCTGAACCTACAACGAGTGTAAGCAGCAATGTTTGGAACTTCTTCAAATTTGTCATTTTCATAACGTTTAGTTTTAAAGGGTGAGTAATGTTCGGTGAAATTTGTATTTGTTTTAAGGATTTATATTTTCGTTGGCATCTATTTCGGCCTGTGGTATTGGGAGATACCGCTTGGTTTCGTAGTTAAAATCGGGTCCAAGCGCAGCTTCAGCCACTGTTTTTCCCCACCGCATTAGGTCGAAGTAGCGGTGAAACTCCTGTGCCAGCTCAACCCTACGCTCATGCTGGATGGCGGTCCGGAGTTGATCCTGATTTGAGGTGGTGACATCATTAAGCAGATCGGGAGGTGGAGTGCCATTAAAGCTGGCTAGTGCCCTATGCCTTACTATATTGAGATTTGCTTTAGCCGAATCGGCATTGCCAATTTCGTTAAATGCTTCAGCCTTCATCAATAAAAGATCGGCATATCGGAAGTAGATGTAGTTAAGGTCACCATCCCCCTTAAGCGCCGCTGAAACTTGTGAAAGTGGCTGTTGATGCTTCTTGGTGAGATATCCAGTTGCTGGTGACCATGATGCGCTAAAAACATCACCATCCAACCAAGGCTGACCATCACGACCAATGGAAGCATCCAGGCGCGGGTCAACGTCACCAGTGGAAGTACTTACCTCAAAGGCGTCCACCAAGCTTTGGGTTGGGGCATCGAAGTAATATCCTCCATCAACGGAAGGGGCAAACCACTGATTTAATTCACTTCCTTCACCCGATGGGATTTGTCCCGAGAGGTGTTGAATTTCAAAGATTGATTCGCTGCTGTTTTCGTAGGCCAGCTTAAAGTTATCGGCATAGTTTGGAAGGAGGTGATATATTCCTAGGGCCTCAACCTGCTGAAAGTATCCAAGGGCAGCTGTCCAATTCTGTTGATACAAGTTAACCTTTCCAAGCATGGCAAGAGCCGCTCCACGCGTAACTCGGCCTACATCAGAGGAGGTGTATGAAACGGGTAAAACCGCAGCCGCATCCAATAAATCGGTCTGAATTTGAGCATAAATATCGGATACATCGCTCAAAGGAACATGAATGGCAGCTTGGGTAGTTGGAGGGAGCAACTTTAGGGGAACCCTTCCAAAAATATTCACAAGGTTGAAATAGCTGTATGCCCTAATGAACTTTGCTTCTCCTATTATTCTATTTTTTAAGCCCGCATCCATGGTAACGGCAGGTACGTATGCTATTACGTTATTGGCACGAGTAATGGCTTCATAGGCAAAGCTCCAGTAATTGCTTATAACACCATTGTTTGAATTTGCATTGAACGCATCGATGAAGGTAATCTCTGCCTGATCTCCCGGATTACCTCCCTTTACGGCATCATCGGAAGCCACATCACCGAAAACCCAAATAAGATTATTGGGTGAAGTAAACGTAATGGCTTGATAAGTGCCATTGATGGCCTGAAGTGCTTGTTCTTCGTTTTGGTAGAAGTTATCAGAAGAAAATTGGCCTTGCAGATCCTCCGTTAAAAATTTGGTACAGCTGCTAAGTATTGCTAACGAAAGCGACAATAATAAGAGCGTTTTACGGTATCCAAAAGAACGGTTAGTAGTGCTAAGCACACGAGTTACCTGATGACGAATTGCACCTGAATTAATTTTATAGTTCCATTTCATAGCCCGATGTCATTAAAATGTGAGATCTAGTCCAAACATTATAGTCCTAGCCGAAGGATAGGTTCCCCAATCGATACCATTAGCAGCATCTCCTTCGCTTTGAGAGTTATTGCTTACGGTCATTTCTGGGTCAAGACCCGAATACTTTGTGAAGGTGAGCAGATTGCTTCCTGACACATAAACTCGCGCCAACGACAACCCAACTACCTTAAGAATTTTGGGAGATATTGTATAGCCAAACTGTAAGTTTTTCAACCGCAGGTATGAGCCATCCTCAAGAAAACGCGATGAAGGCATGGCGTTGTTCGCCTTGGCACTCCACGAAGCTCTTGGCTGGGTATTCGAGGTGCCCTCCCCTGTCCAGCGTTGATCAAAATAGCGCTGTGTTACAGGAAAACCGCGATAGAATCCTTCAATATCTTGATTTATCTGCGAATAAATTTTATTGCCGTAGGTTCCCTGAAAGAAGAGACTCACATCAAAATTCTTATAGTGAGCAGCCAGGTTAACCCCTAACGTCATTTTTGGGATAGCGCTACCAAGGTGTACCCTATCTTTATTGTCAATACGCCCATCCCCATTTTGATCCTTAAATTTCACATCGCCCGGTCGAATGTTGGCGCCCTGATATGCCGAGAGCAATACTTCGGATGCATTTTGGAAAATACCATCCATCTGAAGCATGTAAAAGGAGCCAATGGGGTGTCCAACGTCTGTCAAAGTTGCGTAAGTTCCGGTCTCAACAAGGCCATTTCTAATGGGTGCATCCAGCTTGAGAACCTCGTTGTGAATGAAGGAGAGGTTTCCACTTACGGAGAAGCCCCACTCCCGCTTTGAATGACGATAGGACGCCTCCAACTCAAGCCCTGAATTCAATACTGACCCATTATTAACCCATGGTGCGGCCTCATAGCCAACCGATGGAGGATTGGAGGCATAAACAAGCATATTCTGCGTTATCTTGTAGTAGTAATCAACCGAAAACGCGAAGGCGCCATTCCAAAGTTCAGCATCCAAACCGCCATTGTACTGGTAACTCGTTTCCCACTTCAGATTCCTATTACCGAGCGTGGTTTGCGCATATCCGCTATTGGATATTCCGCCGAACGGATAGTTGTAATTTGCTGACATTCTACCAACATTGGCGTAGGGTGTAATATTTTGGTTACCAACGGCGCCGTAACCTGCACGCAGTTTAAGATTGCTGAGCCAGGAAACATCCTTAAGAAAAGCTTCCTCTTTAAGTGCCCAACCGGCAGATAACGAATAGAAGGTTCCCCACTTGTTATTCCCAATAAACATTGAAGTACCATCTCTGCGTAAGGTTCCTGAGATGAAATACTTCTGCTTGTAATCGTAGCTTACTCTTCCAAAAAATGAGGCCAAGGTATTGGCATCCTTGAATTGGCCAACGGTTTTAGTTCCCAGTCCATTTCCTAGGAAGAGAACATCGCTCTGTTGGATTGGAAAATTCATATCGCTACCATTGAAGCCTCCGTCGCTATTCTTTATGGCCTCAAACCCGACCATTGCAGAGATATTATGCGAATCAGAGATGGTTGTTGAGTAGTCAAGGATATTGTTTTCGGTCAAATTCGTGCTTTGCGAATTGCTAACATTCAAACCGTTTATCGCAGTTACACGGTTTAATGTTCCCCAGGTTGGATAAAAGGTGCGGGTATTGGTGTTACGATAATCAATACCAACGTTGGAGGTAAACTTCAAATCTTTGGTTATTTTAACCTTTAGATAGGCCTTACCAAGATAGGTGTTGTCCTTGCGATTATTATCGTTATATGCCTCCATCCCAATGGGGTTATACCCATCACCCAAGAAGGTATTATAAACCTGAGCCCCAAAATATGCTGAAGGTAAATCAACAAAGGTTCCATCTGGATATCTAACTGGAATGGCGGGGTTTCGAAAGAAGGCATATCTTACTACGCTACCACCGTTGCCGCCTGCACCATCGCCTGAACTTCCAATTATATCGTTGCTCGAAAGACCTGTGAGCATACTTACACCAACGGTAACTCTTTTGTTAACTTCGGTATTCAAATCAACTCTCACCGTTCCACGAGTGTAGTCGGTGCTCTTTATGATTCCTTGCTGATTAAAATACGATGCCGAAATTATATAGTTGGTCGTCTCATTTCCACCCGAAATGGAGAGTTCATGAGAGCTGATAGGTGCTTTTTGAAATAGTTCCTTCAGATAGTTTACATTGGCAAAATTCACCGCATCGGCAGGGGTTATAAGTGGCCGCGGCTGCAAGCCTGCAGCTAAATATGAATTATCGTTAGTAGCGGCCTCGTTGTAAATGGTGATATAGTCGGTAGTATTGACCATTTTAGTGAGGCGAGTAGCCTGCTGGAATCCCGTTTGGCCGTGATAGGTGACCTTGGTTTCACCTTTTTTCCCTTTTTTGGTGGTTATTAACACCACTCCATTATTGGCACGAGAACCATAAATTGCAGCGGATGATGCATCTTTCAGCACTGTAACACTTTCGATATCACCGGGAGAAAGAGTATTGAGAGCATCGGCCATTGGAATACCGTCAACAATATAGAGCGGGTCGTTGCTCGAGTTGATGGAACCAATACCACGAATACGCACCGTTACCCCCTCACCGGGAGCACCGGTATTTTGAGTTACCAAAACCCCCGCTGCACGACCCTGCAAAGCTTGATCAAGCCCTGCTACCGGAACTTTATTGAGATCGGCATTATTCACCTTGGTTACGGCACCCAGCACATCGCGCCTTTTAGCCGATCCATAGCCAATAACCACCAGGTCATCCATCATTACCGTACTTTGATTTAGCTTCACATCAATCGCCGTGCGGTTTCCTAAAACTTCCTCTACCGGTGTATATCCCATATAGGAGTATACAAGGATCGATTGGGGATTCAACTGATCCGATACCAGATGGTATTTACCATCGAGGTCGGT
>DATKVT010000053.1 GCA_035529935.1 Williamwhitmania sp.
TAGGCTTAGGAGTAAAATAGCCAGCCCTGCGAGGAAAAAGGATAGCCCAAGAAAACCAAAAGGGAGCCGATCCTCTCCCCTTTTTAGTATAATTCCCCACAAAAGGTAGCGCACGAACAGGAAAGGGAGCCGCTCGGGCCAAAAAAGTGAGTCGGGGTGTATTCTCATTAGCCTCAATACAAAGCTGCTCACCTGTTGCCTATAATCCACCAATCTATATCTTCTGAGCAAATCAGAGATAAAGCATACCACATCAGGCCAAGGCAGCAAAAAATGTTTGGAGGTGGTGAATTTTTTTACAAAGAAATGCTACTTTTGCACCACTCAGGCGGGAGTAGCTCAGTTGGTAGAGCATCAGCTTCCCAAGCTGAGGGTCGCGGGTCCGAGTCCCGTTTCCCGCTCAATGAAAAGGTCGTTCGAAAGGACGGCCTTCATTTTTTTTGGAAAAAAGGGTGAAGTCATCACATGCCGGGCATTCAGCACGCAAATCCTACCGGTGGCTTATGCACAGGGCTGCACCCTGTGCTGCTACATCTAGCTCCGTCAGGGCGAGAGTCCATAACAGGGAAAACACTTTGAAATATTAATGTTTACAGCAACCTATTAGTGGCAACACCCCGAAACGTAACAGCAAAGAGCTCTGCTGCGCATCGCCCTGTGTATGCCACTGCAGATTCAGAGAAGTTCTGAAGGGACGAAATGTATTGCACATTGCTCAATGTCGTTCAATCAAAACGATCGAATTCCATCAAGTAATTCGATAATATTCAATCTATCTCTACTGCAATCGTTTGCAATTATCCATTTTTTCAAACTACACCACACAACCCATGAAATCGGTCAAATATTGCACATAATTCTACAATTATAAATGAAAAGGTCAATAATTATATGGGGTATAGCGCCGATCATTTTGTGAAACCATTAATCACAATACCCCCAATAGCAGCTATGGTATGGTTTCAAATTGGTCCATAAACTGCTGTGCTAAATTAACTTTTCTTAACCTCAAATGTTCTCTTTATACTTCATTCATCAAATTATTAATGAACGTTTTAAAAATATTTGTTGAGGATATGATGTAGCACATCATTAAATTATTTTAACCCTGAGAAAGCAAATAGCCGCAAACGTTTGTGGGGAACGGCCATTTTCAGCCATAACTTGTGTTCGATTTCGACACTAACTACCTAACACCATGAAAAGATTCTATGCGATATGCCTGATTGTTTTTTTCCCTTCATGGCTTTTAGCTCAACAGCTGATTACCGGCAAGGTAGTCGACGAGCAAGGGAATACTCTACCTGGCACTAATGTGTTTATTAAAAACACAACCAGGGGAACCATTACCGATCTCGATGGTCTCTATTCCATCTCCGCTCAAAAAAACGATACCATTGTATTCTCTATGCTTGGATTGGAGCAATACGAGGCTGTTGTGGGAAATCAAACAACCATTGACGTCGTGCTTAAAGCATCGTCGAAGAAAATTAATGCGGTAGTGGTTATAGGTTATGGCACCTCGAAGCTAAAAGACCTAACTGCACCAATTGTGAATCTCAAATCGGAAGAAATTTCAAGACAAGCCACCGCAAACCCAGCGCAGGCCCTTCAGGGTAAGATAGCCGGCGTTACGGTTACCAATAACGGTGAACCGGGCAGTGCTCCACAAATCCGAATAAGGGGCGTGGGAACAGCCTTGGCCAGCGGATCGGGTCCCCTCTACATTGTAGACGGAGTGGTTGTAAGCGACATCAACTTTCTTAACAACTCCGACATCGACAACATTTCGATATTAAAGGATGCATCAGCTGGCGCGATATACGGCGTTCAGGCCGCCAACGGCGTGGTGCTCATTACCACTAAAAAAGGGAAAAAGGGAGAGCCGCAATTTAACTTCTCGGCCTACGCAGGGGTACAGCACGCTACCAATTTGGTGAAAATGGCCAATACAAGCCAATATATTGAGCTCCTAAACCAACGCACAGGACTAACCGGAGCAGGTAACCTTTACGATGCTGCTAACTTCCCTGTAAGCACGCAGTGGTATCAAGAACTCCTTCGCAATCCATTTATCTCAAGCGTGGACCTTAACGTAAATGGGGGTACCGATAAAACCCTCTACGCATTTGGACTCAGCCATTTCTACCAGGATGGACTTATAAATACGGGAAACAAGAATAACCATTACGATCGTATAAATTTCCGAGCAAAGAATGACTATACCTTTACAAAACACTTCACGGGTGGCTTTGGGCTTATCTTTTCTCGGAGCATGGATGTTCCAACTAACAATTACGCTCTTTACCAAGCCTATGTAACACCACCGGCCTACAAGCCAAAAGATGCGACAGGAGCCTGGTCCGATCCAACAGCCTTAGGCTTTTCAGGTCCATTTGCAAATCCTTCAGCTACGGTTTACTACAACGATAATCGCACCGAAAGCTATAGCATTCTCCCCAACGCATACTTAGACATTAAATTTCTCAATAACCATCTCGACTTTAGAACCGTTTTCAGTGGCGACATCGGATTTGGACTCGAGCGAACCTATACACCCGTATTCTACGTTTCGGGGCTCCAAAACAACAATACGAGCAACCTCAACAAGGTTTTCAACTTCAGAAGAAACTTAATTTGGGACAACACCTTGAACTACAGCCAAACCTTTGGCAAGAGCGACCTCAAGGTAATGGTGGGAAGCTCCGTTCAGGATTTCTACGACACCTACCTCAGTGGAACTCGCTACAACGTTCCTTACCTCTCCAATGCAACACTTTACCTGTCATTGGGCGACAATGGAACACAACAAACAACCGATGGCGGTAACTTGAGCAGGGTTGTTTCAGGATTTACTCGGGTAAGCTACAGCTACGACTCAAAATATCTTGTAACCGGGACTTTCAGGGCCGACGGCTCATCCAAGTATGCCAATAACCAATGGGGCTACTTTCCATCCCTTGGGTTGGGTTGGGTATTATCTGAGGAAAACTTCCTAAAACATAATAAGTATATCAACTTTCTTAAAATAAGGAGTAGCTGGGGCAAACTTGGAAATAGCAACGTTCCAGCCAACTCCAGCATTACCTATGGTGGCCCCGTCGACGGTGGAATTTTCGGTGGCAACAACTACATACCTGGATTAACCTTCTCAACGGTAATTAAGCAACCACTTAAGTGGGAGGTAATTGAGGAATACGATGGAGGAGTTGAGGCGTATGCCTTTAAGAATAAACTCAATTTTGAACTCGACTACTACAGCCGTATCACCCATGATGCCGTTTTTAATGCACCAGTGGTTGGAATCTCAGGTACAGATAACCTTTTAGGGAATAATGGAAAGATTAAGAACAACGGTATTGAAATGGTTATTGGCTGGTCGAGTCAGACGAAGAGTGGCAAAATAAAATACAACGTTAGCACCAACTTTACTCTCATACACAACGAAGTGCTCGCCATTAATAACGAGTCGGGTGTGCTATACGGACCACAGGTAAACGGTGCCTTTATAACCCGGACTATTGTTGGTAAGCCCATTGGTTCCTTTTACGGATATAATGCCATTGGTGTATTTCAGTCAAATACTGAGATCGAAAACTACAAGAGCGCCGATGGAACCGTTCTACAACCCGACGCCATTCCCGGCGACCTTAAGTTTGCAAATACAAATGGCGACAACCAAATTAATAATGACGATAGAACCTACCTGGGCAGCCCCATTCCCAAATTCACCTACGGCCTAACGGGTGGTCTCTCCTACGGAAATTGGGATCTATCCATGGCCATTCAAGGGGTTTATGGGAATAAGATCTTCAACTTAAAGCGTATTGATAGAAACGCATTCCCTGACGGAAACTACGATTACAATTTTTATCAGCACCACTGGAATGGCCCGGGATCGACAAATGATTATCCCTCAGCAGCCCTTACACGAAAAAACATTCAGCCAAACTCCTTCTTCGTTGAGTCGGGTAGTTACATCCGCCTAAGGAATGTGCAAGTGGGGTATACCATCCCAGAGAATACTATTAAAAAAGTTGGTTTTAAGAGTTTTAGAGTTTATGTAAATGCTCAAAACCCGCTTACCATCTTTGGCTATAACGGATTTACACCTGAAATTGGTGGCGATCCTATATCCACCGGTATCGACGAGTCAACAAACCCTCTTTCCGCCATCTACACCTTTGGTATTAACGCAACATTTTAATCCTAGACGCCATGAAATTCAGCAAGATACAATTTAAGAGCAAAACATACTTACTGGCTTTAGGAGCCATTACGGCTGCAACCATTCTTTCGTGTACTAACTATCTCGATGTTCCAATAGAAGGGCAGCTACCATCGGATTATACGAAGCAGCTTACTGCCGATGAGGCATTCCAGTACGTTAGTGCAGCATACGGTGGACTCCGGGATTTTGGTGTTAGCGCCTTTCCCTACATCGGTATGTTCGAAATTACCTCCGACGATGCCGACAAGGGAAGTACTGCCGACGACTCACCATCGATGATTGCCTTAAATAATTTTACCTACGACGCAAACACTGACCTCATAGCTAGCTTTTGGAGTGACCACTACAGCGTAATTAGCAGCTGCAACTACGCCATTAGCGCGCTTAACCAGCTGCAGTTT
Source organism: Williamwhitmania sp. (assembly GCA_035529935.1). Classification (NCBI taxonomy): domain Bacteria; kingdom Pseudomonadati; phylum Bacteroidota; class Bacteroidia; order Bacteroidales; family Williamwhitmaniaceae; genus Williamwhitmania; species Williamwhitmania sp. Next base: position 4,633 of record DATKVT010000053.1, read on the forward strand.
AAGGATACCTCTGCAAGAAATCAGCTGATTGCCGAAGCAAAATTCATCAGAGCATTCATGTTTCTTCGACTTAATGTTGCCTTTGGAGGAGTGCCAATGGTGGATACGCTAAAGACAGTTGATGATTTTGCTAAGGTGCCTAGATCGACCAAGGCAGAAGTATATGCAGCCATTGAGAAGGATCTGAAGGAAGCTATTCCCTATCTTCCAGACTCCTATACCGCCGACCAAATTGGTAGGGCAACCAGCTGGGCAGCAAAGGCCTTGTTGGCTAGAACCTGCATGTTTGAAGAAAAATGGGCCGATGTAAAAACCCTTACCGATGAAATAATTGCCGGCGGTCCATACTCGCTCTACCCTAACTTCTACAAAATGTTTCGCGTGGAGGGAGAAAATGGTATTGGGTCTATTTTCGAGCTGCAGAACTCATCAATGGATCAAGGCAGATACCGCTGCGACTACGGTTTTGAACAGGGACCTCGCAACAACTTTGCCCACTTACAAGGATGGGGATTCTGCGTTCCATCCCAAAAACTAGTCAACTTTTTTAATGGGAGAAATGATATTATACGTGAAGGTGCAACCGTTCTTCCAAGAGGCTTCAAAACTCCAGAAGGAGACTCCATTAATGCAGCATGTCCAAACCCATACTACAACTACAAAGTTTATACTCAAATAAAATACAACGACATTGACTACGCCGTCGACTACAATATTCGATTGATTCGATACGCCGAAGTGTTGCTAATGAATGCTGAAGCAGCACTCCATGTGGGTGGTGATGCAGCTACACCGTTTAACCTTGTTCGGCAACGTGCAGGATTACCAGCAATTGACTCTCCCACCCTACAAGATGTTTGGGATGAGCGTAGGGCCGAATTTGCCCTTGAGGAGTTCCGCTTCGAGGACCTTGTAAGAACAGGGCAGGCTCCGACGGTACTGGGACCGCTAGGTTTTGTTGCCGGAAAAAATGAAGTGTTCCCCATACCCCAGTCTCAGATTGACCTTAGCAACGGCGTACTTATTCAAAATCCTGGATACTAATGCTGAAGATTGCCACATACTGTTCGCTTTTACTCCTGCTGGTTGGATTTTCCTGCAGCAAGTCTGCTGTGGACACAATACCACCAGACGACACTACAGCAACCAACACCTGTCCTTCTCTGGAGAACTATGCCGAGGAGATAAGCGACAGCGCCTTGCTCGATAAGGTTCAACAGCAAACCGTAAAGTATTTCTGGGATTTCGCCGAACCAAACTCCGGTATGGCCAGAGAACGGAACTCGTCGGGAAATATAGTAACAACCGGCGGGACTGGTTTTGGAATCATGGCTATTATTGCGGGCGTCCACCGGGGCTTTATCGATAGGGATGCTGCTGTTGATCGCATGCTTAAGCTATTCAACTTCTTGCGCAAAGCAGACAGATACCATGGAGCTTGGTCGCACTGGATGGATGGTACAACCGGTAAAACCATTCCGTTTGGCACAGAAGATGACGGCGGTGACCTGATTGAAACAGCCTTTATGGTACAAGGGATCATTGCTGCCCGTGAATTTTACGATGCATCAACGGTTAAGGAGGATAGCCTCAGAGCGCTAGCCGATACCCTCTGGTACGGCGTTGATTGGAACTGGTATACCAATGGGCAAAATGTGCTGATTTGGCACTGGTCACCCAACTACAACTTCGACATCAACATGCATATTTCTGGCTGGAATGAGGGGCTTATTGCATACGTGCTAGCAGCTTCGTCTCCCACACATCCAATCTCCAAAGAAGTGTATGATAATGGGTGGGCCAATAATGGTGGTATTAAGAATGGTCGACTCTTTTTCGGGCACATACTGCCGTTGGGGGAAGATTATGGTGGCCCGCTTTTCTTTGCGCATTACTCATTTCTTGGCTTGGATCCACGAGGACTCTCTGACCAATACGCAAACTACTGGGATCAAAATGTGGCTCAAAGCCAAATAAACCATGACTATGCAGTATTCAACCCCTACAAGTATTGCTACTACAGCGACTCCTGCTGGGGACTTACTGCTAGTGATGATCCTGTGGTTGGCTATCAAGCTCACGCTCCTTACCGTATTGGTGGGGGCGAAAACGGAACCATCACTCCTACCGCAGCCCTCTCATCGTTTCCTTACACTCCGGTAGAGAGCATGAAGGCACTACGTTTCTTCTACCACCGGCTACATTCCAAGGTTTGGGGTAACTATGGATTTAATGACGCTTTTAACATTGGCAAATCTTGGTATGCAACATCCACACTTGCCATCGACCAGGGCCCTATAGTTGTAATGATTGAGAACTATCGGTCTGGTTTACTTTGGAACACCTTTATGAAAAATCAAGACGTTCAAAATGGGCTTACAAAATTAGGTTTTACTTATAATAAATAATCGTTCACTAACCAAACAAATCAATAGCTATGAAGTACACTAAAATTTTTTCGATGATTGCGTTGGCAGTTGCTGCCACATTTGCATCCTGCTCGAAGGATAGCAGTAGTTCTACCAACACCAATCCAACGGTTACCAATTCGGCCGACACTGTTGCTGTTAACAACTTGGTAGCCTACTTTAAGTTCAACGCTGATGTAACCGATAAAAAGGGACATGTTGCAGTTAATCATGGAGTTACCTTTACTACCGACCGTTTTGGTACAGCCGCTGCCGCTTACCATGGTATGGATACTGCTTTCGTTGATGTTACTCCTGATGCCTTGATGAAGAACCTCTCCAGCATGACCTACTCTGTATGGTTAAGAACTCAAAACCTTGATGGTGGAACAAACTTTATTTTCTCCTACATTGATCCTACCATTGACTGGAATGCTGGTATTGGAATGTGGCAAGAAGGTTCCAATGGAAGCCGTCCTGATACCGTTCAGCTAAAAGGATTTACAATGCATCAAAGCTCTAGCGTATACACCTGGTTAGATACCAGAAATGGAGACGTTAGCAAGGTGCTTT
>DATKVT010000054.1 GCA_035529935.1 Williamwhitmania sp.
ATGGGCAGTAATAGCCTTAAAAACCAACTAGGTTATGACTGGAAAAGTATCAGAAAATAGAATAACTGCCGATTTCGTAAATCTCTACCTAGCAAATCTTGAATTGCTTAGGGAGGGTGCTGCCGACAGCATTAACGCTGCCCGCGCCGACGCCATTGAGAGTTTCAATATTCTTGGACTACCCAATCGGAAGTCGGAGAAGTATAAGTATACCAACATTACCACCCTTTTTGAAAAGGAGTTTGAAAAGTACTTTGCTCCCCGGAAGGTGGAATTTAGTGTTGATGATATCTTCAAGTGTGATGTGCCATCGCTGGACACCGATGTATTGCTGCTGGTAAATGGCTACTACTTTGGTGAAAATAAGCTGGAGGTGATGCCCAATGGCATTATCATGGGTAGCCTTGCCGAGGCAGCGCTTCAATATCCAGAAATTGTGAGTCGGCACTATGGACGCTATGCCGATGTTGCTGATGAGAGCTTGGTAGCCCTGAACACTGCTTTTGCACAGGACGGAGTATTCCTCTACATTCCAAAGTCTACCGTGCTCGAAAAGCCCATTCAGATTATCAATATTTTACTTTCGGACGAGGCGCTGATGACTCAACCACGAAACCTCTTTGTGCTGGAAGAAAACAGCGAAGCCAAGGTGGTTGTGTGCGACCATACGCTGAGTCCACAGAACTTCCTTACCAATTCGGCAACAGAGGTTTTTGCTGGTAAAAGTTCCAACTTTGAATATGTGCGTATGCAGAATGAGCACAATGGCTCTTACCATATTTCGAACATCTATATTCAACAGGAGGCAGCCAGCGTTGTAAACACCAACACCATAACCCTTCACGGAGGTATTGTGCGCAACAATATCAACGTAGTGCTTGGTGGAGAGGGTGCTGAAAACCACATTTACGGTTTGTCGTTGGTCGACAAAACGCAGCACGTGGACAACTACTCCTTTGTAGACCATGCCGTACCCAACTGTGTAAGCAATGAGCTCTTCAAAAATATACTGGACGACATGGCTACCGCTGCCTTCAATGGCAGAATTTTGGTACGCAAGGATGCCCAAAAAACACAGGCCTTCCAAACCAACAACAACCTGCTCCTTACCGACGATGCCCGGATATACACCAAACCTCAGCTGGAAATCTACGCCGACGACGTGAAGTGTAGCCACGGTGCCACGGTTGGACAAATGGATGAAGAGGCGCTCTTTTACATGCGTGCCCGAGGAATTGGCATGCGCGAAGCTCGCCTGCTACAAATGTTTGGCTTCGCCCACGATGTAATTCAAAAAATAACCATTGAACCGCTTCGCGCAAGGGTTGATGAGCTGGTAGATAAACGCCTACGAGGTGAGCTGGCCCGCTGCAACACCTGCGCCATGCACTGCTGCTAGTAGGAGATGGACCTGCATATACAATATTGATTTTGAAAATATCCTGATACAATGTCGTTTGACATCAACAAAGTAAGAGCCGATTTCCCCATCCTTGACCAGGTTATTCATGGTAAGCCACTGGTTTATCTCGATAATGGTGCCACGGCTCAAAAACCCATTCAGGTGCTTGATGCACTCGACAGAATGCACCGAGAGCTCAATGCCAATATTCACCGTGGCGCCCACTTCCTCAGCGAACAGGCTACCGAAAAGTATGAGGAGGCTAGAGAAACCATTCGTGGCTTCATCAACGCTGCCTCTACTCGTGAAATTGTGTTTACCTCGGGTACAACCGGAGCCATAAACCTAGTGGCCTTTAGCTTTGGCGAGAAGTTTATTAAAGCGGGCGACGAAGTTTTGGTATCGGAAATGGAGCACCACTCCAACATTGTTCCTTGGCAGCTCATGTGCGAACGAAAGGGCGCCAAGCTAAAGGTAATTCCATTCGACCAGAGTGGATTGCTTCGAATGGATTTGCTACCCGATTTGCTTACTTCAAAGGTAAAGATTGTTGCGGTAACCCAAGCTTCCAACTCCCTTGGAACGGTAAACCCAATTAAGGAGATTATAGCTTTAGCCCATCAGCGCAACATCCCAGTTCTGATAGATGGTGCACAGGGCATTCACCACCTAGGTGTAGATGTTCAGGATATTGATTGCGATTTTTACGCCTTTTCCGGGCATAAAATCTATGGTCCTACGGGCATTGGTGTTCTGTATGGTAAGGAAGAGTGGCTGGAGCAAATGCCACCATACCAAGGCGGTGGCGACATGGTTGGTACCGTTACCTTCGCCAAGACCACCTATGCCGATTTGCCGCTCAAGTT
>DATKVT010000055.1 GCA_035529935.1 Williamwhitmania sp.
TTTCCAAGATAAACTGATAAGTGAGGAAAACAACACACCAATCTTAAGTTATGGTCTATCGAGCTATGGGTACGATATTCGGCTGTCTCCTAGTCAGTGCCTTCTTTTTGGCGGTGTCCAACACGGCGTTTGCGACGCTAAAAATTTTGATCCTGAAATCTTAAAAGAAACTGAATTACACGAAGATGAAAAAGGCCAATATTTTATTATTCCACCGTTCGGCTATTGTCTCGGCGTCGCGATGGAAAGACTCTGCCTTCCCAGGGACGTTACAGTTGTTGCGGTTGGCAAGAGTACTTACGCAAGAAGCGGCATCCTCGTCAACATTACTCCGGCAGAAGCAGGTTGGGAGGGTCATTTAACTCTAGAGATTAGTAATTGCACTAGCTTATTTAATAAAATTTATGCTAGTGAGGGTATCTGCCAGCTTTTGTTCTATCAAGGTGAGCCTTGCGAAGTGTCGTACCTTGAGCGGAAAGGTAAGTACAACAAACAACCTTATAAAGTTGTGCTGTCTAAGGTGTGATTAGAATGTTAAGTAAGCTCAATAGTAGAGCTTACTGGTTGACGGTTGTGGTTTATCTGCATAGTTCGTTGAACCAGCCCTGCCAAACTGATCTCCTTCAGTGAACGCAGGGACTTGTCCTTCACGATTTGTCCATGGCCCATCAATTTGTCTCTTTTGCTGAAACTTTGCAGAGGATCTTGCTGATCTCAGAAACTTACCAACACGATCTTGAATGCGATCGTTGCTTGTGTCCGTAGCACGGTCTATCCTTCTCTCGGTTTCGTCAAGGCGACGAGCATCAACGTCATAAGCTCTCTCAGGATTTAAGTCATTAACCCCACTACCTGAGCTGCCTATTGCCATTGACTTATATAACTTATAATTAACAGTATACTCCCAGCGAATAGATAAATGGACGGCTTTCTTAGTGCCTTTATGGAAGAAAATGACGAGCTTCGTCAACGAATGATTGACATGAACGATGTTGGCCAGCCATTAGATAATGAAGCAAATGATGTTCCTATGTACGACCAGTACAACACTGGTTTGGCAGTCACACAAAATGACATGCCACGTGCTAACTTAGCTATAGATCCAAGAGTACAACCAAGATGCGGAGTAACGGGGACAATTCCATCAGCGGAAGAGGGAATGATGCAGGGCGCCATGCCACAACCACGACAACTCTTGGTGGATATGGGGCAGCTCTCCCCCGAAGAGCAAGCAGTGGCAACGACCAACCAAAGGAAGCTGAAGGCTGGTTTAAACCGATCGGGATCAGTCCTGCAGAATCTGGCGATTTGAATCAAGAAGAGATTTCAGATTGCCCTGATGGTATTTGCCCTGTTCCCTGGGCAAAGAAAGAAGCTGTTGTTGATAATGTAAACCACCCTGAGCATTACACTTCAGGTGGAATTGAATGCATCGAAGCAATTGAAGCACAGCTGACGCCAGAAGAATACAGGGGTTATATCAAAGGCAACATTGCGAAATATGTCTGGAGAGAAAAACATAAAGGTGGCAATGAGTCACTTCGTAAGGCACAATGGTATTTGGCTAGGCTAGTTTGTTAAGTGAACACAATTTAACAAATGACTGTAACCACAAATGAGCACGGGCAAACCAATGTCTTTGCTAAAGAACCAACAATGGAGGTAATTGAAGTGACCGAAGAACACAACACAAAAGCAGAACGCCTTAACGGTAGGCTTGCAATGCTGGGAGTAATTGCTGCAATTGGTGCATATGCCGTAACAGGCCAGCTAATTCCCGGCTTGTGGTGATTCCGCTTCTGGTAGTTCCATACCAACCACCTCCTGCGTTACCTGTGAAGTTATGCACAGAGGTAGCGTGGGAGATCATGCATACTCCTGTACTTAGTGAAGAGGACAAAAGAAAAGTATTAGGTAATTTAGCAAGGAGATGTGCTTTTAATTTAGGGCCTGCAATGGTTCCACCAAATGGTTGGGAACCGTAAAATTAAAAGGTAATTGCTTATTCTCCAATGCTTTCAAATAAGCCGAAATCAGACGAAAAGAAAATGACCATGAAGGAACGCATGGCCAAGCTGCGTGAAATGAGAGGAAGTAAACAACGTGCTGAAGAAAAAAAACGTGGTGAAAAAACCAACCTTCCAGGTAGTGGACGCCGTAAAGTATCACCAGCAAAAAAGAAAACTCCTGCTTCTAAGGAACGCTCCCCCCTCTCACCTGCTGAACAAGCTAGATGGGAAAGACGTCGCCAATTGTTAGATCAGCAGTATAAAGCAGCGGTACGAGCCGGCAACGTAAAGCCACCACTACGTAAGAAAAAGTAATGGCAAACCCAGATTATTACGACCTTCGTAAACTTCGTTCTTTAGTGGAAAAACCAAAAGGAAAGCCAAAAGCCAATCCTAATACTGCTGTGTATAACAGTAAAAAAACACCAAAGAAAAAAATGAAGGGAGTCTAGAACGGCTGGTAGTTACTTTCATCCTCATCGTCATCATCACGAAACATAGTCATTGCTAGTTGCGTAAGCTCAAAGTCGGTGGGGATATCAAATTCGATATCAATATTTTCTCCTGCCAACATGTCTTTAATAGCTTGTGTCTCAATCAAACGTTTATGAAACAAGCACAATAAAGCAATCTG
>DATKVT010000056.1 GCA_035529935.1 Williamwhitmania sp.
TTTTTTAACCAATTATGTGAAAGGAATATGTTATGCGAAAAGAATTATGTTACTTAGTAGCAGCAGTTTTTTTAACCTTCTTCGCTGTTGGTGGTTGTGCTACTCAGAACCTTGATATAGTTGATCAAGGTGGTCGCCAAATACCAACTCCTCACTACATCATGAAAAGTTTGGATAAATCAGTTTCAGTTCTATTTTATTACACAGCGATTTCAACCGAAAAAGATTTGGACGGATATGAAGTTCCAATTTCAAAACACCTCGCCTTAAACCAACAAAATTATATATCCATGAAAAAATATAAAACTATCATGGTAAGCCTGGAAGTCCAAAACCCAACAAATCAGGAATATTCTATTTGGGAAATGATTCAATGGAAATCCAACGGCGGGATTGATGAGGCAAGAGGGCAGAGAGTAGGAAAGAGCAACAGAAGCTATAGGAGTTACACTATACAATTACCCTATGATGAAAAATACAAAAATGTTAAATACACATTACAGCTTCTAAGCTCTGGTGGAAAAACGCTAATGTTTTTGGGAGAGTTTAAATACTCAACCGATTGAAAGGGGGTGGTGAAACTTTTTAATCTTTAATTAAAAAAAAGGAGAAACAATCTATGATTAAAAAGATTGTGGCAATTGCAATTGTTTCAATGTTTATTATGTGCGGTATTTCATTCGCTGACGGAGAGAGTTCTATTGTGGAACCCGGAAGTGGAATTGATGGTCAACTTGATCGCTTGACTCAAGAGTCCGCATACGTTAGCGGAGTTTTGGTTAAACCGCATGACGACAAAACTTTAGACACTGCTCCAGCGAATGAAGTGACAGAATCACTGATTGAGCGTGGAGTTATCCCAGAGGCGGAAGCCCAAAGACTCGGAACTAATTAACGAGCAAACTGGTAAAAGCAAATGTATTACTTACTAACTATTTTTTAACAATTTTACAAAGGAGCATGAGTTATGAAGTTTAAAAACTTGTTTGCAGTACTGTGTGTATTATTTTGTATGACATTCGTAATAACCAGCATCGCCACGGCCAAGACGGGACCTCCCGGATACTATAAGAAACTCAATGGTGCCGATGCCGGTGAAGTCGTCTACTGGAAAAATGGCAAGAACTTGAATCCGCAAAGCGAATGGGAACTGGTTCAACCTTACAAGGCACCCTGCTTTGGTGGAGCCTGTGAGGATGCCCTCGCCCTGGCAGATTCTGGTGTAATGATCATCAGTAATTTTGCTGTAGTTGACTTTGATAGTCCGATGGCCTGGGGAGCTGCAGGTGGTAAAGACCTGGAACTTCACGGAACGGCTTTTGCCACAGGTGCCGATAAAAGAATCTGGTTTTTCAAAATTCCAGGTTATGCATGGGCCAACGTTGATCTGAGTTTAATCGCCAACGTTTATACCTGTGTATTCACCACAGGTGAAAAATTGGATACCGGCGGTCTTTCCATGACCTATGCCAAATCAACAGGTATTCTTGATTTTGAGGGAAGTGCAATCGCCATTGGTTCTAATGGTTGCCCCCAATGGGCTTCCGTTAATATTAGTGGAATCTTCAACACGACAGTCGGCGCCCATTCTCTAGCAACCGGCCCCAATGCAAGTTTTGCACAAACCTGGGGTGAAGGGATGACATCTGTAAAAGTCAGTGGTTGGGATAGTGATTTTGACAAATATGGATTCTTGACTGCAGCCGCCCATGCCAAACTTGAAGGTTGGGTTATGGTTGTTCAAGATATTTTTGTCAGCTCTTATGTAAGCCCAGATGGAACAACTGCAGCCAACTTTGGTATCGTTAAAGGTGGTTGGGCAATGGCCGGCGGTGATGCGAATCTGGAAGGAATCCGAGCCCAAGGTTCTATAAATCAGCAAGGGCAAGCCACAGATGGAATTGGTTCTGCTGCGTATGGAAGTAGTAATGCTTCTTTCAACGGTGCCCGTGGTCAGGTTTATGATGGCCGCTGTGTTGATTTTGCCAAAGTCGGAGGAGTCGCTGTTGTTACCGGTTATAACAATGTGACCAACACCGGAAGTGGAGTCGTGGT
>DATKVT010000057.1 GCA_035529935.1 Williamwhitmania sp.
CCATAAACATCGTGCGGAATAAGCTGCTGGCAAGGATTTTTGCAGTAGTCAACCGGAGGACGCCATACGTAGACACCTTCAAGTTTGCTGCATAATTTTTTAAATTTACTTGCTTTTATCTTAGAATACGCGGACGTCCTCGTCCGTGCCCGCCTACCAGTGTAATACACATAAACCTTAGCACCCAGCCTAAAAGAGGTAACTACCGCTGCCCACCATAAATCGCAAAGCGGCAGCATGGGCCAGCTAGGGGGCTGGTATACCTCCGGCCCATATGCCAAGCTGGGCAAGAGCGCATTGCAGCAGCAACCAAAAGTAATCTTACATCCATACTGCAAAAAGGAACCCTGCCGAAGCAGGATTCCCCATTCAAGTGTAACCCAAAAAACGGCATCTACGCCTTTTCCATCAAAATTTCCACAACCGTCAGCTCGCCGTTAACCACGCTAACAGTTTTGGTAATATTGTTAAAGCCCGGCTTGGAGGCCGTAACCGTATAGCTTCCATCGGCAAGGCTCTTGTAGTAGCTACCGCCGCCCTCCGCGGTTTTCTTCACAATCTTCTCCTGCCCATCAACCAGCGTTAGGGTTACGTTGGCCTCCGGTTCGCCCGTTTGGGCGTTGGTGGTCTTTATCTTTAAAGGCAGCGAGCCGGTACCCTTTTCAATCACCTTGCGCACCTTTTGGTATTCGTTGTAAAAGTTAGGTTCGCTCATGCGCACCATCTCCACAAGGGTATCAATCTTATCCCAGCTAGTTGCCAGCGTTTTAAGCAGGGTAGCCAGCAGCTTGGTAGCATTGCTGCTGGCCGCCGCATCAACCCGACGTTGCTGCAAACCATACTATGCTCTAGTGGGCTGTTTTAATAATTTAGATGCCAATGGTTAATTATTAATTGTTTTTCAATATTTTGTTGGTATTTACAAGCATTATTACCGTATTAAAGCATTATTGTTGGTATTTACAAACATTCTTGTTTTGTAATTAGGTTAATATATATTATCTTTGATGGCAATTACCAACATTAATTACAACTTTTTCACTTAACGATGGGAAATACTAACATAAATTGGGTTGAGATGTCAGATGTGGCTATTGTGCATCAAGTGGGAAGCTACCTCAAGCATATCCGCCTGCAACAAAACAAAACCCAACATCAGCTGGCGGAGCTGGCAGGGTTAAATAGGTGGACCATTAGTCAGGTAGAAAAGGGTGAATCCATAACCTTAACCAGCTTGGTTCAAATATTACGCGCCTTAGACATTCTTTACGTATTAAATGATTTTGAGGTATCCAATGAAGTTAGTCCGTTGGAATACGCCAAGCTCAAGAGACAACAGAAGCAACGAGCTAGAGGTAAAAACAGCCCAAATAAAGAGGACGTAGGATGGTAGATGTAGCTGAAATAAAAATATGGGGGAACCTGGTTGGCGCTGTTCGTTGGGATGAAGAGCAGCAGCTGGGCAGTTTTCAGTACGATCCTAAGTTCATTCAAAAAGGTTGGGATTTGTCCCCTCTTAAAATGCCAATTGCTGAGGGCTCCCGCATTTATAGCTTTCCCGAGCTCAGGAAAGGAAGAAACGAAACAGAAAATACCTTCAAAGGTTTACCTGGTTTGCTATCGGATGCCCTGCCGGATAAATACGGCAATAAACTGATCAACACATGGCTAGCGCAACAAGGAAGATCGGAGAATAGCATGAACCCTGTAGAAAAATTGTGTTTTATTGGCACAAGGGGAATGGGAGCCTTAGAATTCGAGCCCGCTCAGGCTAAATCGGGAAAAAGAAGCTTTTCTGTTGAGGTAGATGCCTTGGTAGATGTTGCAAAAAAAATGCTCAACGCAAGGGAGTCCTTTTTAACAAACCTGAGCAAAGAAGAAGCGCAGGCTATGAGGGAGATTCTTAGGATAGGTACCTCTGCCGGAGGAGCTAGACCAAAGGCTGTTATTGCGTACAACTCAAAAACTGGAGAAGTACGGTCAGGGCAAGGAAACGTTCCTCAAGGATTTGAGCACTGGCTGATAAAGCTAGATGGTGTAAGCGATGAGCAGCTGGGAGAAAGTAGCGGTTGGGGTCGCGTAGAGTATGCCTATTACCTGATGGCAACTGATTGTGGTATAGAAATGAGCGATTGTAAGTTGATGGAAGAAAACGGAAGAGTTCATTTTATAACAAAGCGTTTTGATAGGGATGGCAATTCGAAGCATCATATCCAAACACTTTGCGGTCTGCAGCATTACGATTTTAACGACATGTTTGGGTACAGCTACGAGCAGCTCTTTCAAACGATGCGCATGCTACGCCTGAGCTATCCCCAGGCAGAGCAAATGTTCAGAAGAATGGTTTTTAATGTTTTAGCCACCAACTACGATGACCACACCAAAAACTTCTCATTTAGAATGAAGCAGGGAGAAAAATGGGAGCTTGCTCCAGCTTATGACCTCTGTTTCTCCTTTGACCCAACTAATCATTGGGTAAGCCAACAAACTCTCAGTGTAAACGGCAAAAGGCTACATATTACAAGGGATGATTTATTGAAGATAGCAAAGGAAAACAACATCAAAAAAGGTGAAATAATCGTTGATCACATAAACGCGGTGGTGAAGGAATGGATAGGTTATGCAGATAAGGCAAGTGTGCGTAACGATTTAGCATTTAGCATAAATGAGAATCTCAACACCTTGTAAATAAAGAAAGACATTAGCAAAACGGTTAAAAATAGTCGATCAGGAATACTCCGCTAGCCTGCTCGCCCGGACATAAAATGAGAAGTTGGCGCGGCCATCCTCGTCCGTGCTCACCTACCTGGGCAACACATACGGAGCCTTTCAATATGAGTTTGCATACTACATAAACCGTTAAAACGGTTTGCACTTGATAAAGGTGCCCTATAATCTCACGGTTGAAACCGTGGGCTATGTGGTTCAATGGCGAAGGTTCGTAGACCAGCGCCCTAGGCTACGCAACTATTCATCGTGAATTGCAGGGCTAGAGAATTTGTTGCACACCTACGGAGTGCCAACACGCCTTCATACAATATACTACCAACGTTTGGCTCCTACGGAGCCTTGCGCCTTTGATTCTATTAAGAAATAAGACTAAACCACTATGGATTGAAAAATCCATAGGTTTATTGAGTGAATAAAATTCACAAATAAGAGCACAAAAGAAAACAGAACAAACAAGAAACTCATTCATACAAAGATTGAGATTTATAGAAACTGAAAGTGCCTGCAAT
>DATKVT010000058.1 GCA_035529935.1 Williamwhitmania sp.
CAGCCTTAAGGTTCTACATGTTCCCGGACATAGTGCAGGTAGCTTAGCTTTTGCATGCCAAGATCAAAAATTTGTTATCACCGGCGACGCCCTCTTTGCTGGCAGCATTGGCCGAACCGATCTCCCCGGAGGTGATTATGACCAACTTATGGATAGCATTCGTACTAAGTTACTAACGCTTGGCGACGAATTCACCGTTTTTGCTGGTCATGGCCCAAAAACAAGCATTGGAAATGAAGCACTGACTAATCCTTTTCTGCTTGGACAAATCTAATCGACCGTAATGATACTCAAAAACATGGTTTTTTATGACTTGCGTCGTAGGGTATCTCTTTTCTTCTTATTATTTTTGCCACACCATTCTAAACGTAATTATTTAACAATCAACAAACTAAGCCAATGGCTACTGATAAATTTGTTAACCGCCACAATGGACCTCGTGAAAGCGAACTCGGTCATATGCTTAAGCAAATTGGAGTTTCTTCTGTAGAAGAGCTCATTGACCAGGCTGTCCCAAAGTCTATTCGTTTACCCAAACCGCTTGACCTGCCTGAAGGACTTTCGGAATATGAATTTTTAAATCTAATCAAGGGAATAGCCGCCAAGAACAAAGCGTATCGCTCCTTTATTGGGATGGGATACTACAGCACCTCGACCCCTGCCGTTATTCTCCGCAACATTTTTGAAAACCCCAGCTGGTATACTTCATACACTCCTTACCAAGCAGAGATTTCGCAGGGAAGGCTTGAAGCGCTAATTAACTTCCAGACAATGGTAATGGACCTCACGGGCATGGAAATTTCGAACTGCTCGCTGCTGGACGAAGCCACCGCCGCTGCAGAAGCTATGCTTATGATGTTTGGCTTACGCTCGAGGGCCGCCGTTAAGGAAGGTAAAAATATTCTATTTGTCGACGAGAACATTTTCCCTCAAACACTCGACGTAATTCAAACACGCTCAAATCCAGCTGGCATTATTGTTCAGGTTGGAAAATATCAAGAAGTGGAGTTTGGCGATAAGGTTTTCGGTGCCATTGTGCAATATCCCGCCGCAAATGGTGAAATCCTTGACTACACAGGATTTGCAGCTAAGGCTCACGAGAAAGATGTGCTGGTTACCGCTGTTGCCGATATTCTCAGCTTGGCGTTGATCACAGCTCCTGGTGAGTGGGGTGCCGACATTGCGGTTGGTTCAACCCAACGCTTTGGTGTACCTATGGGATTCGGTGGTCCCCATGCAGCTTATCTGGCCACTAAAGATGCATATAAGCGACAAATGCCAGGCCGCATTATTGGCGTTTCGGTGGACAAGAATGGCAACAAGGCACTCCGCATGGCATTGCAAACTCGTGAACAGCACATCAAGCGTGAAAGAGCGACATCTAACATTTGTACCGCCCAAGCACTGCTTGCCTCCATGGCCGGAATGTATGCCGTTTACCATGGTCCAGAAGGCATTAAGATGATTGCAAGACATGCTCATAGCCATGCAGTTGCCGTTGCCAATTCACTTGAAAAGTTGGGTTATAGGCTCACCACGCGCAACTTCTTTGATACCCTAGAGGTAATACTTCCCGCCGAAATAAAGGCAGCAGACATTCAAAAGATTGCCCTCCAGCATGAGGTAAACTTCTTCTACAAAGCAGAGGACAAAGTATGGATGAGCTTTGACGAGGTTACCACGCTTGCTGAGGTAAATATGATAGGTGAAATTTTTGCGGAAGCAATAGGTAAGAAATACGAAAACACGCTCAAAGTCGTTGAGAAAACAGGGTTCGATGGCAAGTTTGCAAGAACCTCAACCTACCTTAGCGAAACGGTTTTTAATAAATACCACTCCGAGACCGAAATGATGCGCTACATCAAGAAGCTAGAGCGCAAAGATATTTCACTCACCCACAGCATGATTTCACTGGGGTCCTGCACCATGAAGTTAAATGCAGCGGCAGAAATGCTTCCGCTTAGCTGGCCGGAGTTTGGGAATGTTCACCCGTTTGTTCCCACTAACCAAGTTGAAGGCTACATGGAGCTGATCCATAAGTTGGAAGAAGACTTGGCCATCATAACTGGCTTCCATGCCGTATCGCTCATGCCAAACTCAGGTGCAGCAGGAGAATACACCGGTTTAATGGTAATCCGTCAGTATCATATCAGCCGTAACGAGGGCCACAGAAATGTTGCACTTATTCCCTCTTCAGCCCACGGAACTAACCCGGCTAGTGCAGCCATGGCTGGAATGGACGTAGTGGTTGTAGCCTGCGACAACAAAGGAAATATCGACATCGACGATCTAAGGAAAAAGGCCGAAGAGCATAAGAATAACCTCTCCTGTTTTATGGTTACCTACCCATCGACTCACGGAGTGTTTGAGAGCCGCATTCGGGAAATGATGGACATTATTCATCAAAATGGCGGGTTGGTATACATGGATGGAGCCAATATGAATGCACAGGTTGGCATCACCAATCCTGGATTTATTGGTGCCGATGTTTGCCATCTAAACCTTCATAAAACCTTTGCCATTCCTCATGGAGGTGGTGGTCCTGGTGTAGGACCAATTGCAGTTGCTAAGCATTTGGCCGAATTTCTTCCAACCCATAGCGTAGTTCCTACTGGAGGCACGCAGCCAATTAAGGCAGTAAGCGCTGCCCCTTACGGAAGTGCCAGCGTATTGCCCATCACCTTTGGTTACATCAAGATGCTTGGAGAATCTGGCCTCCGCCATGTAACTGAAATGGCCATAGTAAACGCTAACTATCTTGCTGCACGCATCAAGGGTCATTACACCATACTCTATACTGGTGAAACCGGCCGTGTTGGACACGAAATGATTATTGACTGCCAAAACTTCAAGAAAGATTACGACATTGACGCCACCGACATTGCCAAGCGTCTAATGGATTACGGTTTCCACGCTCCCACCCTTTCATTTCCAGTACATGAAACCTTAATGGTTGAACCCACCGAAAGTGAATCACTTCAAGAGTTGGAGCGATTTATTGAAACGATGATTGCCATAAAGGCTGAACTTGAAGAGATAAAGTCGGGGAAGGCAGACAAAGACGATAATGCGTTAAAAAATGCGCCCCATACGGCAGCGGAGGTTACCGCCGATGAGTGGAAGCACAGCTATAGCCGAACCAAAGCAGCGTATCCGCTTGCTTGGATTGCTGAAAACAAGTTCTGGCCTGCAGTTGCTCGTGTGGATAATGGTTATGGTGATAGAAACTTGGTTTGCACCTGTGCACCAATGGATAGCTACCTGTAGAGATTTTGTCACATAGTATTGAGAAAGGGAAGGCTAAGACCTTCTCTTTCTTTTTTTATATACCTTTCCACATGCTCAATGCTACAATGAAGCACTTAGGTTGGTCCTAATTTCAATAACGATAATTGGGATATACAATTTGTAATTATGGTGCTATTAAACAGCGTTGTCATCTCACAATTATGTTTTGTAAATCAAGGCTTTGTTATAATTTTGCCAACCGGAACATAAACTAACTAACTATGGACAGCAGGGTCGAAATTAACGTATGCTCGGAGGTGGGCGAGCTGGAAGGGGTTATTCTCCATACTCCTGGGGCAGAGTTAGAAAATATGACACCCAAAAATGCCCAGCGTGCACTCTACAGCGATATTCTTAATCTAGCCGTGGCAAGGAAAGAGTATGCACAGCTCAGCGGGGTACTTTCAAAAGTTACCAATACTTACCAAGTTGCCGACCTACTCACCCAAGTAGTGAGCAAGGAGAAAGCAAAGGAACTACTGATTGACCAAATTTGTAATCTTGAAAACACCTATAGTATTAAAGATGACCTTTTGGATCTAGAACCAAAAGAACTTTCCCGTCAATTAATTGAAGGCGTTACACTTAAAAGAAATAGCCTAACAAGTTTTCTGAGCAAGGAGCGATTCTCGTCAAGCCCTCTCTACAACTTTTACTTTACACGTGACGCTTCTATCTCCATCCAGAATGAAGTGCTTATTTCGAAAATGGCCAGCCATGTACGACAGCGTGAGGCGCTAATAATGGAGGCAATTTTCAACCTTTCAGGGACATTTAAAACTGCAACCATTAACCCGCTTAAGTTTTCCGAAAATGCAAACATTACCATTGAAGGCGGGGATGTTCTTATTGCCCGTGAAGACATCTTACTAATAGGGAGTGGTGTTAGAACAACAACTCAGGGGATCGATTTCATTCTCAACCAGATGCTTGCTCAGGGTGACAACAAAAAGCGCCACATTCTAGTGCAGGAGCTTCCCGATTCTCCAGAGTCGTTCATCCACCTCGACATGGTGTTCACCTTTCTCGATGTAGACAAGTGCATGGTATTTGAGCCAGTTATTCTGCAACCCAACAAATACCAAACCGTTCAAATTACCATCGAAAATGGGAAGGTTCAGAATATCAAGAATGTTGAAAACTTGCTGGTTGCACTCAAGGACCTGGGCATGGACCTAAAACCCATATACTGTGGTGGAAGAAAAGATCCGTGGACGCAGGAGCGTGAGCAATGGCATAGCGGCGCGAACTTTTTTGCCCTTGGCCCCGGAAAAGTTATTGGATATGCGCGCAATATCTACACCATGGAGGAGATGAGCAATAATGGATTTGAAATTATCCGTGCCAAAGATGTTATGAACGACCGGGTCAATCTAAAAGACTATAAAAACTTTGTGGTTACTATCGACGGCTCCGAACTCCCTCGTGGAGGTGGTGGGGCTAGATGTATGACCATGCCCGTAAAACGCAAAAAGATAGCTTGGTAGGGGAAACCCATCTGATATAGGGCCGGTGAAAACATCGGCCTTTTTTTATGTGCCACTATAAGAGTTAAAACGATTTACCTTATTGTTAAAACACAGCAACATATTATTTTACAGCCAAATACGATAGTTTATGAACTTTACAAAAAAACTTCTGTTTATGGATATAAAGATAAGGTTGAGCAACCTTAATATAGTTAGCAATTTCTTAAAAGTAAATATTCACCAAATTAAAACTCTCTAACCATGAAGAAAAATGTTGGAAGTGCAGACAAAATTATCCGTATTGTAATCGGAGTAGCCATTGCCGCTGCTGGAATTTACTATCAAAGCTGGTGGGGCTTACTTGCCATTATACCATTGGCAACTGCTATTATGGGTAGTTGTGGCCTATATAGCCTCGTTGGAATATCCACCTGCAAGACGAAAAAAGCCTAATATTATTATCTACAAGCAAAAGGTCCACCATGCGGTGGACCTTTTTTATATTAAGCATGTAGCAATTTGTTACACCACAGATTTAACCAAATCGGCTGCCTCCTTAAGCGTAATGGCCGAATGTACCTTTAAGCCTGAGCCATCAATAAGAGCTTTGCCCTCTTCGGCGTTGGTTCCCTGAAGCCTAACAATTACAGGAATAGAAATATTGCCAATAGCCTTGTAGGCATCCACTACGCCCTGTGCAACTCGGTCGCACCGCACAATTCCACCAAAAATATTTATAAGTATTGCCTTTACGTTAGGTTCCTTTAAAATAATGCGAAAACCAGCCTCAACAGTTCTTGCATTGGCTCCGCCCCCTACGTCAAGAAAGTTGGCGGGATTACCGCCGGCCAACTTAATAATATCCATCGTAGCCATTGCCAAACCAGCTCCGTTTACCATACATCCCACATTGCCATCGAGTTTTACAAAGTTGAGATTAAATTCACTTGCCTCAACTTCCGATGGGTCCTCCTCATCCTTATCGCGCAGCGACTCAAAATCGGGATGACGGAAAAGGGCATTGTCATCCAGGTTTATTTTAGCATCGGCAGCAATGATGAGATCGTCCGAAGTCTTAACTACGGGATTTATTTCTAGTAGGGAGGCATCGATACCGGCATAGGCCTTAACCAGCGTCTCCACAAACTTCACCATATTGCTGAAGGCCTTTCCACCGAGTCCGAGATTAAAGGCAATTTTTCTTGCCTGAAATGGCTGAAGGCCCATGGGATGAATCTCCTCCTTGTAGATTAGTTCAGGAGTAGAGGCTGCAACCGACTCTATATCCATACCACCCTCTGGGGAGTATACAAAAACAGTTCTTCCTGTTTTTCGATCGAGCAGAAGGCTCATGTAATACTCCTTTACAGGTGACTCCCCTGGATAGTATATTCCTTGCTCAACCAGTAAGCGCCTAACCAACTTTCCAACAGGTCCAGTTTGATGGGTAACAAGGGTCATTCCTAGTATTGCTGAGGCATACTGCTCAACCTCTTGCAGTGAAGATGCGATTTTTACACCGCCACCTTTCCCACGACCGCCTGCGTGAATTTGAGCCTTTACAGCCCACTTGTCGGTATGTGTCGACGACTGAATTTCCTCTGCGGCCTTTACCGCATCGATAGGATTGATGGCCAATCGACCTTCAGGTACTGGAACTCCGTAACGTTTCAGCAAATCCTTAGCTTGGTACTCGTGAATGTTCATGGTAAGTGAATTTCTAGTTCATTATTCGCTTCTAAATGTAGAAAAATTATGGGAGTACGCTAACTTTGCCACCCTATTGATTTTGAAATGCGCAAACTTACTGTACAGGAGTTAAACAGACCAAGTGTGGAAGAGTTCAAGACCACGCCGAAGATTGGTATTACTATTGTTCTTGATAATATCCGTAGCCTAAACAACATTGGGTCTGTATTTCGCACCGCCGATGCGTTTATGGTTGAAAAGGTAATTCTTTGCGGCATTTCCACCCCTCCACCCCATCCTGAAATTCACAAAACTGCTCTTGGGGCCGAGCTATCGGTGCGTTGGGAATATTACAATTCCGCATTGGAAGCGGTTGAGAAGCTGAAGGTTGAAGGTTGGAGTATTATTGGGGTTGAACAAGTTGAAAACAGCACCATGCTCAACCAATTTACCGCGGAACGTAATAAAAAATACGCTTTGGTTCTGGGCAACGAGGTTAAGGGAGTTCAGCAGGCGGTTATCGATCGATGCGATAGCTGTGTTGAAATTCCTCAAGAAGGAACCAAGCATTCGCTAAACATTGCAGTAAGCGCTGGAATAGTAATGTGGCATTTTTATCGACAGCTTATATAATATTGACCAAGAAATTAAACAAAAAAAAGGGAACCCGAAAGTTCCCTTTTTTTATATTTCAGTTTTAGCGTTTATTGAAGTAAGGTTTTGAAAACCTCATTCTGCATAAAACTCTTGAATTCCATATCCTTTGCGGCATAGGCCTTCAAGGAAGCATCCTTACCAACGGCAGTTCTCATGTTGTTGAGCACGTCGGTTTCGTTGCCTTGACGGGCAGCAATAACAGCCTTTAGATAGAAAGCCTTACCTGACTCGAGCTTGTCAAGAATTCTCTTGCTGTCGTCAGCTTTATTAACTAGGTAAAGTGCGAGACCTTGGTTGAAGGAATCTGAACCACCAAAATAATCGGTTGCTGGCTCATATTTGCCCTTCATGATGCTAATGATACCAAGATTGTAACGAACTTCCTTACCTGCATCTGCAGCCTCAACGAACATCTTCTCAGCAGCATCAACATCTCCAGATTTAAGAAGAACAGCACCCATGTTGTTTTTTACAACAGCGTTGTCCTTATTAATAGCGAGACCTTTTTCGAATTGTGCCTTTGCCTCATCCATGTTGCCATCGTTGAAAGCCATTACGCCAAGGTTGTTGAAAGCGCGAATATCGGTAGGATATTTTGCTTCAGCCATTTTGTAAAGGGCAGTTTGCTGAGCCTTGTCGGTAACAATACCAGCAGTGTACATCAGCTGCTCGAGGCTAAGTGAATCAATCGTGTTTGCAGCAGCCAAAGCCTTGAGTTGGTCATCGTTAAGGTTCATCTTCTCAACAGAAGCGGTGAACTTAGCACGACGCAGCTGAGGAAGAATTTGCTCAGCAATAATGGTATAAGCCTTTGAAATGTTCTTGATTTCTTTTTCGCGAACAGCAGGATCGGAATACATAGAAAGAACACGAAGAACAAGGTCCTTGTCCTGAATGTTAGACTGTTCCATCAATGCCTTAAAACCGTCCCAATCTTCAGCTGTGGTAGTTACCTTATAAAGGCTATCTAATCCACCAACTTTAGCTTTCTTGAAGTATTTTTCAAAATATTTCTCAGAATTGGATCCACGACCTTTCGAAAGTTTTTCGTTTAAAGTCATAGGACCATCTGGAGAAGCATAGGCAGAAATACCAACTTCTTTTAGCTTCATGGTGCTATCCTTCTTAGCTTGAGCGATAAAATCCTCCATAGCCTTGATGTCCTCAGCCTTAACCTCTTTGTCGCGAACAACATCACGGTTAATTAAGAAAAGGATTTGAGCCATTTTAGAATCGCTTATGCTCTTAACATAGCTATTCTGTGCCATAGCGATAACCTTGGGGTCAACGTCTACCAACTTGTAGGTAGCAATAACGCCATCGGCAATCTTGTTGTCACCCCAGGTAATGTTCTTGTCACCAACGATGAGTTTCTTTCTCATTTCCAGAGTTGAGCTACGCATGGCATCCTTGAAAGGAATCTTCACAGTTTGGGTATAGCTACCACCAGCTTCGTAACGGATAACGGTATTGTTTCCCTTTACAGATTCCCCTTGCAGAAGCTTTGGATCGCAAACAAATTCGCCACCATCATACTTCAAAACCGGAGTAAACTCAACGGTTGCTTTTTTGTGAAAATACTTCGCTGGAAAAGTTACGGTGATTGTAGCCTCAACAGTGTCAGCTTTGGCAACCAGCATTTCTGGGTTTACCTTCATCGACATTTGGGCTTCAAGCTCCTTCATTTTTTCTGGATTGGAGCAGCTGCTAAAGGCAATTGCGCCAAGGCCAACCACAACTAAGTTTAACCAGATTTTTTTCATAATTTATCTTTTTGATTGGTTTGTGCGTTAAAACTTTACAACACGATGCTAGACAACAAATGTAAAAAAAAAAATTATAAGATTACCCTATTTATCCCGAGAGGATAAGTTTTATCGAGAATATAATGTCGTAAGAGGTCAAAATGTTCATTTTTCCCTACAAAATCAATATTGCTTGTTTCAATTATAAGAAACTTATACTCCGGATGTTGCTTAAAAAAGCTAAAATATCCATCTTGGATTTTCTCCAAATAGTCTCCTTGAATTGTTTTTTCAAAATCGCGTCCCCGCTTTGCAATATTTTTAAGGAGTTTATCGACAGGCAAATGCAAATAAACGTATAGATCGGGTTTGGGAAGGGTTTTATAAATGATTTCAAATATTTGTGAGAACAGCATAAACTCATCCTCTGCCAAGTTTGCTTTGGCAAAAATTACACACTTCAAAAAAAAATAGTCGGAGATTGTCATAGAGTGAAACAGATCCTGATGACGTAACTCCTTGTTTAGTTGACTATACCGCTCGGCTAGGAAAGAAAGCTCCAATGGGAATGAGTAGCGCTCCGGATCGTTATAGAATTTAGGTAGAAAGGGATTGTCGGCGAACTGCTCTACAAATAGCCTTGCACCGGTTTTTAGTGCTAGCATGTTTGCCAGTGTTGTCTTACCTGCTCCTATATTGCCCTCAATAACAAGGTAGTTTAAATTACTCATAATAAAAAAAGGGGTTGGAAATACCAACCCCTAAAGTAATGAAAATGCTTTCAAAAATGCTACTCCTTGGGCACAACATCCATGTTGTAAAAAATGAAAGAGTAGATATCTGCTATTTCGTCAATGGCAATTGAGGTTGGTTTTCCCATGCCATGGCCAGCCCGTGTTTGAATCCTAATTAACATGGGGTTGCGTTTCCGGGCCTGCTTCTCCTGCAGGGTAGCAATATATTTAAAGGAGTGGGCTGGAACTACACGATCGTCGTGGTCGGCAGTAATAACCAATGTGGCAGGATAGGTAACATTGCTCCGAATGTTGTGCAGCGGAGAATAACGATAGAGGTTTTCGAACTGCAGCGAATCATCGCTTGAGCCATAATCGCTTACCCATGACCAACCAATGGTAAACTTCTGAAAACGTAGCATATCCATTACTCCTACTTCAGGTATGGCCACCTGAAAGAGATCTGGGCGCTGGTTAACAACTGCACCAATTAGCAATCCCCCATTGCTACCACCTTCAATGGCAAGTTTCTTGGGGTTTGTATATTTTTTATCGACAAGGTATTCTGCCGCAGCAATAAAATCATCGAAAACATTTTGCTTGTTGAGCTTGGTACCAGCCTTATGCCAGTTCTCCCCATACTCTCCACCACCACGGATATTGGCAACAGCATAAACACCACCATTCTCAAGCCAAAGAAGTCGACTAGCAGAGAAATAAGGCATGAGGCTGATGTTGAAACCACCGTAGCCGTATAATAAAGTTGGGTTCGTTCCATCGAGCACGATATTCTTCTTGTGCACAATAAACATTGGCACCTTGGTACCATCCTTGCTGATAAAGAACGCCTGTTCCACATCGTATTGGGACAAATCGGCATCAACCTTTGGCTTGAAAAACTCGGTACTCCTGCCGGTCTCAAGATTGTACTTAAAAATGGTTGAAGGGTAAGCAAAAGAGGTAAAAGAGTAAAACCCTACAGTATCATTTCTTTCTGTCGATAGAGCAGAAGCGGTACCCAGCGTTGGCAACTTTATGGTGCTTAACAAATCACCCTTCGTGTTGTATATCTCCAAGTCGCTGTGGGCGTCCTGAATGTAATTGCAAATTATTTTATTGTCGGAGAGGGAGGCATTCTGAAGCACATCGCTCTTCTCAGGAATAATTTCACGCCAATTCCCAACGTCTACGGCCTTTACATTTATGCTAACCAATCGGTACTTAGGTGCCTTGTAGTTAGTCAACACATAAAGGTTATCGTCAATATGGTCGATTACCTTGTAGTCGAACTCAAAACCAATAGTGAGCTGAACAAAATCCTCATTCCGTTGAAGATTTTTGATAAGAATGTTGTTTCCACTGGTAGATTCGGTAACGTACAGTATAAGGTATTTATCGTCATCGGTAACCTGGGTAGTAAAGTTCCGCAGTGGATAGTCGTTGTCGTGATAAATAACCTTGTCGGTAACTTGCTTAGTACCAACCTCATGATAGTATACCTTCTGGTTTTCATTGATGTTTGTAAGCTCAGTTCCCGACTGAGGAACATCGTATCCGCTATAGAAGAATCCATTACGATACCAGGAGATGGTAGAAAACTTTACCCACTTAATAGTGTCATTTAGCACTGCCCCAGTGGCGATATTTTTAATATAAATGGTTTGCCAGTCTGAACCCCCATCGGAAGTGGCATAGGCCAAATATTTTCCATCTTTTGAAACTTCATAATCCGACACTGCAACAGTGCCATCGCTGGAGAGCTTATTTGGATCGAGCAGAACTACTGGAGTGCCTGCTACACCGTTCTGCATATATAGAATACTCTGGTTTTCTAAACCGCTATTCTTTTGATAAAAAAGTTTACTCCCCCGTTGAATAGGAACGCCCATTTTTTCATAGTTCCAAACCTTGGTAAGTCGCTGCTTTAGCTTTTCCCTGAATGGAATTTTGCTTAAATAATCGTTGGTTACGGCATTCTCCGCCTTAACCCACTCCTCAACTTCAGGTGAGCGATCATTCTCAAGCCAGCGGTAAGGATCGGCAACCTTAACACCAAAGTAGGTGTCCACTTGATCTACTTTCTTGGTTTTGGGATACTTCACATGGTTGAAGTTACAGGAAGTTAGAACCAGCACTAGTGCCGCTATTATTAGCGAGACTCTTTTCATATGCAGACGGTTTGTTTTTAACTTACACAAAAATACAAATATGTTTCATTTATTCACTAGTCTATATTTTAAAAATGAAACCATAAAAAAAGAGGAGACATTAGCCTCCTCTTGCAACTCCTATCTACGGGTTACCTATTCTCTCTATTTTCTGGTTTGCGTCCTGAATCATTTCCACCGGCGGCATCTTGCGGTTTAGGGAGAAGAGCCTTTCTGGACAGTCTCATTTTGCCAGTTTTCTTATCTACCTCAATAAGCTTGACCTCAACCTCCTGACCTTCCTTAAGCACGTCCTCAACGGCGTTAACTTTTTTCCAGTCAATTTCGGAAATGTGCAGTAAACCATCTTTTCCAGGCATAATTTCAATGAAGGCACCAAACGCCAAGATCGATTTTACCTTGCCCTTATATATCTCCCCAACTTCGGGAACAGCAACAATGCCCTTAATCCAGCGCATTGCACTTGTAATAGCCTCCTTGTTTATGCCAAACACGTCCACAATACCTCTTCCATCAACTTCCTCAATGGTAATGGTGGTGCTGGTTTCCTTCTGAATTTCCTGTATTACCTTTCCTCCAGGGCCAATCAGCGGTCCAATCATCTCCTTAGGAATGGAAATTTGCTCAATTCTTGGAACATGTGGCTTGTAATCCTCCCGTGGCTTGTCCATGGTTTCTAGAATTTTTCCCAGAATGTGCATGCGACCCTCTTTGGCTTGAGCAAGTGCCTTTGCCAAAACTTCATAGGAAAGACCATCTACCTTTATATCCATTTGGGTGGCGGTAATACCATCGGCAGTGCCCGTAACCTTAAAGTCCATGTCACCGAGGTGGTCCTCATCGCCCAAGATATCGGAAAGAACGGCCCAACGACCAGTCTTAGAATCAGAAATAAGGCCCATGGCAATTCCTGATACTGGCTTCTTAAGCTTTACTCCTGCATCCATCAAGGCAAGCGTTCCGGCACATACTGTGGCCATGGACGACGAACCATTCGATTCAAGAATATCGGATACTACCCTAATGGCGTAAGGATTCTCCGCCCCCTGAGGGATCATATTTTTTAGTGCTCTGTGTGCCAAATTTCCGTGACCAATTTCACGACGGCTAATGCCACGTGAGGCCCTAGCATCTCCAGTTGAGAATGCTGGAAAGTTGTAATGCAGCACAAACTTTTCTGTTCCTTTGTTTAGAACCTCGTCAATAACCTTCTCGTCAAGCTTGGTACCAAGGGTTACGGTGGTTAGCGATTGGGTTTCACCACGTGTGAAAAGTGCGGAACCGTGCGCTGCAGGCAGGTAATCAACCTCGCTCCAAATGGGGCGAATTTGGTCAGTCTTACGACCATCGAGCCTTATCCCCTCATCGAGAATCATATTGCGCATGGCATCCTTCTCCACCTGATGGAAATAGCGGTCAACGAGATTTTTTTTCTCCTCGCGCTGCTCCTCCGGTATGGTGAGGACAAACTCTTCCTTAACGGCATCAAAAGCATCGGTACGCTCATGCTTACCGCTACCGCTCTTGGCAATGGCATAGCACTTAGCATAGCAGAAGCTATGAATAGTTTTTTCCAGCTCCTCATCCTTGCTCTCGTGGCAGTATGTTCGCTTAACTGTCTTACCCAGCTGCTCTGCAAGCTCCATTTGAACCTTGCACTGTCTCTTTATCTCCTCGTGAGCCAACTTAATAGCTTCGAGCATGTCGGCCTCAGAAACCTCCTTCAACTCACCCTCAACCATGAGGATGTTGTCGTAGGTTGCAGCAACCATCATATCGATATCGGACTCCCGAATCTGAGTAAATGTGGGATTTAGAATAAACTTACCGTTAACGCGGCCAACACGAACTTCAGAAATTGGTCCGTGGAATGGAATGTCGGAAACGGCAAGCGCAGCCGAAGCGGCCAACCCGGCCAGTGGCTCAGGCATAATATCTTTGTCAGCAGAAATCAAGTTAACAGTAACAAACACTTCTGCATGAAAATCGTCAGGAAAAAGAGGACGTAGAGCCCTGTCGATCAAGCGAGCAATCAATATCTCGTAGTCCGAAGGCTTGGATTCCCTTTTCATAAAACCGCCAGGAAAACGCCCGGTAGCAGCATACTTTTCTTTGTATTCAACGGAAAGTGGCATGAAATCCACATTTTCCTTTGCATCCTTTGCAGCAGTAACTGCAGCCAAGAGCATGGTATTGCCCATTTTTACAACAACCGAACCGTCGGCCTGCTTAGCCAGCTTACCTGTTTCGATTTCGATGGTTCTGCCATCGCCTAAGTCAATTATTTTCTTTACGGCGTTGTACATAATTCTATCTAGTAGTGTGTAAATTAGCGTTCACTATAAAACAATATTTCCATGCTTTCGCATGGAAATTCGCAAAAAAAGGCAATTGCATGAATTGCCTTTTTTATTTCTTATTTACGCAGATTTAAAGCCTTAACAATCGCGCGATATCTCTCGATCTCGGTATCCTTTAGATAATCCAAAAGTCTGCGGCGCTTTCCAACCAACTTCAACAACGAACGTTGAGTTGCATAATCCTTACGATGCACCTTTAAATGCTCGGTAAGATGATTAATTCTGGTTGTAAAAAGAGCGACTTGGCTTTCAGAGGAACCGGTATCGGTAGAAGACGTACCGAAAGTCTTAAAAATGTCTTGCTTCTGTTCAGCAGTAAGATAATTCATAACTTTTCAACTATTAAATTTCCCGCTTAAAGTTGGGCAAAGGTAGCAGATTTTTTTCATTAATAACCAAATGTTCCAAAATAAATACTTCATTTTAGCCCATCAAACAGCTAAAACTCCTTAGCCATCTGCCTTTTAACAAACAGCAAGCCTTCGTTAGTATCCATTGGCTTAAACCCAAAAACTTGCCTTGCTTTGGCAATCGAAAATCCAGTATTTAGCGGTCGTGCTGCCTTCTCCTCTAGCTCAGCTGTGCTCACAGGAATGAGCAGGCCTTCATCGAGCCCAAAAATGGTTGCAACTCTTCGCCCAAACTCATAGTTGGTAAGCCCCTCCTCACCCGATATGTGGAAAAGTCCTTCGATGCGGTTGGTGCCTATAACCAAAATGGCCTTGGCTAGGTCTTCAACGAGAGTTGGCGTTCGGAACTGGTCGTTGGGAACGCGGTACTCCTTCTTATTCTCCAGTGCCTGCTGTACACGAAGAATAAAGTTCAACCTTGTAAGGGATGCTAAGTAGCCATATACTGACACTGTTCTCACAATGGCATACGAGCTAGCATAGGCACTCACCACCCTCTCACTCTCTAGCTTGGTGAAGCCGTAGTAGTTCACCGGATCTGGCACATCGTCCTCGGTGAGGAATGGCTTGCATCCGTTGAACACAAAATCGGTGGAAAGGTGCACCAAATGGGCATCGTAGAGGGTAGCTAGCTCGGCAGTGGTTGCTGCTCCCTGAACGTTAATTCGCAAGGCGAGGTCCTTATTCTGTTCACAGGCATCGGGGCTCGCAATGGCGGCGGTATTTATTACCACATCGGGTTGTACCTCATCAAACACCTTAGCCAGTGATGGCTTATCGGTAATGTCTGCACGGTAGAATGGCACCGGCAACGAGGATAACCGGTTGTTGCCCAGCGAGCACAAAAACAGATTATTGTCTGGAAAGCTAGCAATCTGGGCCAGCGCAACTTTTTGGCCAACAAAGCTGTTGCTGCCAACAATTAATATCTTCACAAGAGCAGGTATTGAACCGCTGCTAAGTTAACGGTTTTTAGTCAACATTGCCGTGCCTATCCGACAGTAAAGGCATTTTTTGGGTTTACAGTAGGCCTTGAATAGCTGCAGCTGGGCCTGCGATTGCAAGGCATTCAAAGCCTTTATATTGAGCTGCTCCCACATCCGGGTAATCACATTATCCTCCGGCTGTAGCTCCTCCAGCATATTCAAGCACCTCTCCTTAATTTCATCGTCCCCCAGCTTGCCCCCATAGGCATACAATACCGGAATAGCTGCATTCAGAATTATGGAGTGCAGCATACCACTGCCCAAGCCTTTTTTTTGCTTACGCGAAGTATGCTTAAATGAATAATGCTCGTTCCAGTAGGGTGAAGTGGTTAAGCGAAACGCCTCCTGCATCTCTTTCAGCTGTTGAATGCCCACCATCTTTCCTAGCATGGGAAAGCGCTGCTGCACCAAGGCCGCAAGCTGAGCAATCCGGATGGTGGGGAAATTTTGTGGTCTGGTTTTGGCGAATTTCCAGAGTGAAACATCTATTGGAACAAGGTTGTGCTTCTGCTGCAGGTATCTAAACTCCCTTACCAGAAGTTGCGCATATGTATCGTTGATATCGCACTGCTCCAAAAAGCCGGCCTGACCAAATAGCAACGCCTCCACCTGAACTAAGCTATTGGAATAGCGCCTCAGCAGCGAGTAGGAAATCTGCTTGGCAAGCATTTCGAACGGAAGTGCATTGATGGAGGAGCCAAAGCTCCTAGCAACGTAGCGGTAGAACACCTCCTCCCAGTCACCCTTGAGCGATTCGGCCAACAGGTTGATTTCGCGGATTCGAACCTGCAATCGCTCGGCAGCCAAGGTATCGAGCCACGACTGAACCGACAACATGTTCACCCTATTAATAAAAGGGGTACAGGGAATCTTGCTATCGGAATACTGCAGCTGCCAGAAACGCTCCTCCAGAAAACTGTCGGGAACAACAACTAGCGTTTCTAACTCACGGCCATCGAGCGTTATGGCTCTATAGTTATTCCTAACAACCACGTGCAAAATCACGTTGTTGTAGGCGCCATCGCGGTGGTGGCCATGCCGCTCCCAGTCTATGGCATCCACGTGAATCTCCACATTCCCGGCCCACAGCACACCTTCGAGCTTTATCTTGGCATTGAAAAAATCGGGGCCAGCATTGTGATTCTCCTCACCGGGGGAAACTATCTCGAGCAACTTACCGGAAACAGTGGTTAGTTGGGACTCCGAAAAGAGCCGAAATTTCCATATAAATTTTACAAGATCTTCGTTAGCCATGGCACCAAGAGATTTGTAAAACAGCAAATTACAAAAAAAACAAAAATGCAACCCCTCCTTTTGCTACTTTTTTTGTAAACTTGCACTCCGAAAATATTCGGGGTGTAGCGCAGTCCGGTTAGCGCGCCACGTTCGGGACGTGGAGGCCGTGGGTTCGAATCCCGCCACCCCGACACAAAAGGCCAAAAATATTAAGGTTGACAATTGGAACGCTCTTGTGGCAATGCTGCAAGAGCGTTTTCTTGTAATTAGTGACTGGTGACAGAAAAGTGACGAGTTACGGGTTACAGGAAAGAAAATTTATCCTTGGAGTGAAGGTGAACACTGATTACCGTCTGTATAACTAGATGCATAGATAACCCCACGAGCGAGCGGCGGCCTGGAGAGCGCCAGCTACGCCTACAGCATTCGGGGCTGGCTCACCGGGCAGAACGACCCGGCCAGCCCCGGCAGCAGCAGCTACGCGGAGGCGCTGCGCTACGACGTAAGGGGAAACATTGACACCATGGAGTGGTGTACCCCCACCGGGCCCACCGCTACCCTGCAGCGCTACGCCTTTACCTACGACGGGCTGAGCCGGCTCACCCGGGGCAGCTACAGCCAGCCCGCTACCGGCGGGCTGGGCGGCGCCTACGACGAGGCCCTCGCCTACGACCTGAACGGGAACATTACCGCCCTGAGCCGGTGGGCGCCCCAGAACAACGCGGCGGGGCTCGTTGACCAGCTGGCGTACACCTACACCGGGAACCAGCTCACGGCGGTGACCGACAACGCCGGGGCCCACGCCGCGCAGGGCTACGTGGACGGCTACACCGCAGCGGTGGACCGCACCTATGATGCGCTGGGGCGGATGGCGACCGACCGCGACCGGGGGGTGGCGGTGGCCTACAACGCGCTGAGCCTACCCGAAAAGGTGAGCAGCTTAGCTGACCCGAACGATAAAATTGCGTATATTTACGACGCCGCCGGGCGGAAGCTGGCGGTGCGGAGCGGCGGCAAGGCCACCATTTACGCCGGCTCGGCGGTAATCGACAGCGCCACGGCGGGTGCGCAGCTGGCCTTTCTGCTCAACGGCGAGGGGCGGCTGGTGCCGGACGGGGCGGGCGGCTACCGGGCGGAGTACTTCCTGAAGGACCACCTGGGCAACGTGCGGGCGGTGGTGGCCCGCAACGGCAGCGGGAATAAGGAGCTGGTGAGCGCCAGCAGCTACTACCCCTTCGGGCTGGAGATGGCCGCGCAGGCCTACCAGAGCGGGACCCCCAACCCCTACCGCTACAACGGCAAGGAGCTGCAGGCGTTCCTGCAGGTGGCCGGACGTTCTTTGGGATGGTATGACTACGGCGTTAGGTTCTACGAGCCGGAAATAGGGCGGTGGACAACGGTAGACCCGGTGGCCGAGTGGCACTTCAACCAGGATCCCTACAGCTACTGCCTGAACAACCCGCTCCGGTTCGTGGATAGGTACGGCATGGATACTACGATTGCTCTGCAGCCCGTATATTGTATTGCTCCTAAACCTGCCCCTAAAACTCCCAAGCCCCAATCATTACTTGCCAGGGTGGTAAATAAAATAGGTAATGCAATGGCGAATTTGACGCATGGTATTTTTGGACCGAGCGATGCGGCATTGCCTAGGCAGCTCGGCTCGATGCAGAATTATGGTGATCAAATTTTTGGGCCAAATGGCCAAGGAACACCTGATAAAGCTAAAGTTACGGGTGTTATGGGTGAATTGCC
>DATKVT010000059.1 GCA_035529935.1 Williamwhitmania sp.
CCATAAACATCGTGCGGAATAAGCTGCTGGCAAGGATTTTTGCAGTAGTCAACCGGAGGACGCCATACGTAGACACCTTCAAGTTTGCTGCATAATTTTTTAAATTTACTTGCTTTTATCTTAGAATACGCGGACGTCCTCATCCGTGCCCACCTACAAGTGCACTACACATAAACCTTAGCATCCAGACTAAAAAAGGTAATTACAGCGGCCTACCATAAAGATCAAAGCGCTACCATGGGCCAGCCAGGGGGCTGGTATACCTCTGGCCCATAAGCCAAACCGGGCAAGAGCGCATTGCAGCAGCAACCAATAGTAAACTTACATCCATACCACAAAAAAGGAACTCCGCCGAAGCAGGATTCCCCATTCTACTCTAACCCAAAAAACGGCATCTACGCCTTTTCCATCAAAATTTCCAAAACCGTCAGCTCGCCGTTAACCACGCTTACAGTTTTGGTAGTATTGTTAAGGCCCGGCTTGGAGGCCGTAACCGTATAGCTTCCATCGGCAAGGCTCTTGTAGTAGCTACCGCCGCCCTCCGCGGTTTTAAGAACCAAACAAAACTCATAACCCATAATTCATAACTTTTCCCTACCTTCACGCTACCCAACGGTAGTATCCCTTTGGAGGCGAGTATCTACCTTGATAAATATTTACGCATTGCAAGCGTCCAAAAGTACCGAACTGTTGCTTTTTAAAACCATTTTTCGACTATGACAAAAGAAACATCCATAAAACTGTTTGAGCAACGGCAAATCCGCTCAACCTGGGACGAGAGTATTAAAGCGGAGGAAAGGTTCAAATCTATTTTGAATAATTATATTTAATTGCATATAAATCTTAAGAATTTAAAATAGTTATACGCATAAGCATATAATATTAATCATTTAAGTATATTTGTATGCAAATACATATAATATGAGCATGTTATCAGACTTTGTAAAGGCCCGACGAAAGCAATTGGGCTTAACCCAGGAGGAGTTTGCTGAAAAAGCAGGGGTTGCCCTTACGGTAATCAGAAAAATAGAACAAGGCAAAGAAAACCTCAGCTTGTCAAAGGTAAATCAGGTTCTACACTTATTTGGTCATGTTTTAGGTCCTATAAATGCTAACGATGCGACAAGGAATAGTGAAATACAATAATGAATTGGCAGGTCTCCTAACCGAAGATGACAATGGAGAATATCTTTTTGTGTATGACGAAAAGTATATCCAAACATATCCCAACCAGTTCATCACCTTTCAAATGCCTGTATCCTCACAGCCTTACAGAAACAAAAGATTATTTCCATTTTTCGATGGGCTAATCCCTGAGGGATGGCTGTTAGCTATAGCTGCTGAAAGCTGGAAAATTAACAAGAATGATCGCATGGGGCTTCTACTTGCATGTTGTCAAAATGCTATTGGTGCTGTAAGTGTTCACCCTATAATCCCAAAAGATAATGCATAAATGTCTCTATTGTTATAAGGAGCTGGATGCAAATCAGGAAGGCGATTATCACCCCAAGTGCATCAAAGCATTCTACGGAACAAAATATGCTCCGGATTTACCGTATCGATTGTCGGAAATGGAAAAGTTGGCCAAAGAAGCCGCAGAGCTATCCATAACGGTTCCGGGGGTGCAACCAAAATTATCATTGGGATGGATTAAAAACGAATTGAAAAACGGGCACCAGGGGCGATTAACCATTATGGACGCTTTGGAAGGACATTACATTTTGAAACCACAAAATGCTGATTATCCTCAGATGCCTGAGAACGAACATCTTTCCATGAAATTAGCCGAGTTGTTCAAAATAGACATTGTACCTGTCAATATGATCCGTTTGAAATCAGGCGAATTGTGTTTCATTACCAAGCGCATTGATCGTAACCAGGACGGATCCAAAACGCACATGGTTGATTTCCTGCAAATTCTTGAACTGGCAGATAAATACATGGGCACCATGGAAAAACTTGGAAACACGATTGGCGAATTATCTGTAAATACCCTGTTGGATAAATTGCGTTTTTTTGAGTTGGCCGTTTTCAATTACGTCATTGGCAATAACGATATGCACCTGAAAAACTTTTCCATGTGGCTATCGAAAATGGGCTGGGTGCTGTCGCCTGCCTACGATCTTTTAAATGTAAAAATGGTACTGCCAAAGGATAAGGAAGATGTAGCCTTGCTGCTGGGAGGGAAAAAAGAAAACTTTAACAAAGCATATTTCGACCGCCTTGGTGCTGTTTTAAAATTAAATGACAAACAAATCAATGCGGTTTATAAAAGACTATCGAAATGGTTACCTAAAGCCATTCTATTGATTGATGACTCTTTTTTGGATGAAGAAAGAAAACGTAACTATACAATACTGATTACGGACCGCGTAAACATATTTACTTCATGACCCAACAACAACTCGAAAAATACCTCTGGGGAGCTGCCACCCTACTGCGCGGCACCATCGATGCGGGCGATTACAAGCAGTACATCTTCCCCGCTGGCCTTTAGATTTGCCTTACTGTTTTTAAGTTACTACTTTTAGAAGAAGAGAACGGGGTGAACTCCCACGCTCGCTAGGCCAACGGCCTATTCCGCGTATTAGTCCCCATTCCCCTCTTCCTTCGGCAGCCAAG
>DATKVT010000060.1 GCA_035529935.1 Williamwhitmania sp.
AGTCCAGAAATGAGTATAGGTTGATGCGAAGTTTATTCAGCTCTTTTTCCTGCTCTTGTGTAAAACCGTAGGTGAGCACGTGAATACCAATTTGAAAGTCTGGCACCATACAGCTGAATTCTGAGGCGGTAAGAACATCAACTCCAAGAGCCTTTTGCTCGAAACACGAACGGGCATTGTTATGGTTGGTTATGGTGTAGGCAGTGCAGCCATGATTGCTTAGCGTCTCAAGCAGATCTTTTGTGGGGAGCCATGTTTCTGGCACGTTTAGAATTCGACCCAACAGCTCGTCAGGAATGTCGCTGTTGTAGTCGTGGCAGTGCATATCCATTACAAGCACTTCATCTTCAGGAAATCTTAACTTTTGATTTGTTAGAAAACCTTCCAACTCATTCTTTAACTCAGCATGGAAAGTTAGTGGGTGTAACAGGGCTGTATTCATTAGGGCATTTTAGTGAATAATCACCCGCAATGATAGCACCTCTTACTTTAGTAAATGGAAAGTTGTTGTTAATAAATCTTTAATTACCAGCGAATGTATAGTGCCTGAATATTAACGAATTGTGAAGTTTGTGTCTATGGTTATGGGTTTGTATAGGATCGGTTAAACAACCTTGGCTATTCCACAATCAATTCCTCCTTGCGCTTTTCTCTCCTAGCCCAAAGGTCGATGGCAACAATGGCAACAAGCATCATTATGGTGCAAACCAGCGAACCCTCGAAGCCAAATTCGCCACCGTTTATTAGGGTAGAACCGCTCTCCTGCAAGGTGAAGATTCCGCTGGTAGTAGTTCCGCTAACGTGGTATCCCCAAACGGGTCCCTGAAAGTAGTTCCAGGTAAGGTGAATGCCAATTGAGAACCAAAGGTTTTTAAAATGGATGTAGTAAACGCCAAGCAGTATTCCAGCAATGAGTAGGTTTATCATGGCAATCCATGACATGTTGGGGTTTAAACCATGCAGCCCGGCAAACACAATAGCCGAAATAAGCAGTGCCCAATATTTTCCTGTCGACTCCATGAGCGCTCGGAGCAGGTAACCTCGAGCAAATGTCTCCTCATTCACCGCGACCATGGCAAAGAGAACAATCCATAGAAGTTGAGAAACTGGTATAAAGTGAACATCCTGAATGGTAATTGCCCCAAGGAGTATCAGAATGCCAGATCCTAGGCTAATAAATACAAAACCGCCGAGTAATCCAAAGGCTAAGTGCGACCACCTTTTTCGAAGGCGAAAGCCTAGGTCAACGAATTTAGTTTTGTCGATATATTTGATAAAAATAGCAGCTATCCCTAGCGTAGTAGCCAACTGGATGGTATAGGTAATGAATGTCATCCAGAACACAAAGCTGTCATTTTGCTCAATACCATATTTTGCTCGAAAATACATGACTGGCGCCGTTACCAATACCTGTGTAACTATCCAAGCCACGAAGAATAGAAGCGCTTTTAGCCAACCTTTCATCTCTGTCTTATTTTTAGTTAAGTCCTAATATTATGGGTGGTTTCTCCATGTTTTCAACTGCCGTATTTTCTGTCTTGTTTTTGATAATAGAATCGCTGAGTTGAAACGAATAGAGGTGTTAGGATCGTTTATTTATCTCCTCCTGAACCTTGGAGGCTTTTTCGTAGTCCTCGTTATTGATGGCTTCCTTAAGCAGTGCTTCCAACTCAGGCAGCGTGAGATTCCTATACATCTCTGATTCCTCATCGTCAGGATTATGGGTGGGTACCGGTTGGGACATCTTTGTGGAGGCTTCTTCTTCTGGATCTAATACTATTCCTGCTTTTTCGATAATTGCGTCTGTAGTAAAAATGGGGCACTTAAAGCGTAATGCCAGCGCTATGGCATCGGAGGTTCTGGCATCAATGGTCAGCTCCTTGTCGCCATCGAAGCAGAGAAGATTGGAGTAGAAAACTCCTTCCTCCAACTTGTAAATATTTACCTCCAGCAGCTCAATACCAAAGGTGCGAGCAAAGTTCAGAAAGAGATCATGAGTTAGTGGTCGAGGAGGAACTAGATCTTCAAGTTGTATGGCGATAGCTTGTGCTTCAAACCCACCAATTATTATTGGTATTCTTCTTGTACCGTTTTCCTCACTAAGCACAAGAGCATAAGCTCCGGATTGAGTCTGGCTGTACGAAATTCCAAGAACGTTCAGCTTAATTTTACCCATTCTAATCTAACTTCTGGTTTTACATGTATGAGGCGATTACAAACCTAGTTCAAAATTGTGGTTCCTCAAAGGTTACCGCTTTTTTTTTGAAAAAGAGGTTCTATGTTTGCTGAATTTGCGTTATAATTAACTAGTTTTGCGCGACTTATTTTTTGCAATTAGCTACTTTTGCATCATAATACAAAGTTTATTTTATGGCTACCACAGCAGATTTTAGAAATGGCCTTTGCCTAGAATTCAACGGAAAATTGTACGCAATTGTTCAATTTCAGCACGTAAAACCCGGCAAGGGAGCAGCCTTTGTAAGAACAAAGATGAAAAACCTAGAGGATGGCAGGGTAATAGAGAACACATTCTCGGCAGGTGAAAAAATTAATACCATTCGGGTCGAGCGTCGACCATATCAGTATCTATACAATGACGATATGGGCTATCATTTTATGCATCAGGAAACTTTTGAGCAAATCTCACTACCCGGTGAGATGATCGAAAGCGCTGATTTGCTGAAAGAGGGCAATATTGTTGAGGTTATGTTTCATACCGAAGAGGAGCGGGCGCTGACCTGCGAACTTCCTGCTTTTGTTGAGTTGGAGGTTACCTATACCGAACCTGGATTAAAGGGCGATACTGCCTCTTCTAACGCGCTTAAACCTGCAACTGTAGAAACGGGTGCCATAATTCGAGTTCCACTTTTTATTAATACTGGTGAGCGAATTAAAATCGATACCCGCGCTAGGGAATATGCTGAGCGTGCAAAGTAAAATTAACTGGTAGTTCATCTCCTTTACCTCTTGACTTTCGCTTTTTTTGTCTTAAATTTATACAGGTGAATAGACCGGTTTCTGAACCATAAATGTTTCAGAAGCTACCCTCAAGGTAGAATGGTTTCCTTGAGGGTGACCTGTTTTCGGAGGACCTATTTAATTATGTCATGAGCGTAAACGCCTCCCTTAAGCGACTTAAGCTTTCAACTTTTAAGTTGAATACCCTTCTGTCGTTTACCCAAGCCATTAACAAGAGTCGTTCGACCCAGGGCTTGCTTGCTAGGTATGAGGAAATTCTTCGGGATGACCTTGGGATTGATCGTATCCTCTTCTTCTACAAATATGAGAATGGGTGGGAATGCATACTCCGTTTTGGCGTTCCCGAGGGTGCTGAGCAGCAAATAAACGTAGAGGAGGAGCTGCTTCCCATTTCGGAGATTACTTTCACTGGCACCAGCTCCAAGCCGGTGATGTCCGACTTCGACCTAATTATTCCCATTATTCAGGATGACAAACCACTTGCCTTCGTTTTTATTGGCGACATCGACGACGAAGAGAAGGGAGTAAGCGCGTCCATTAAGCACCTTAACTTTATACAAACGCTCTCCATAATTATGATGGTGGCTGTCGAAAATATTAGATTTTTCGAGGAGAGTTTGCGACAGGAAGCCATGCGTAAGGAGCTGGAATTGGCTTCACGCATGCAGGCCATGCTTATTCCGTTGGAGGAGAGCTTAGTTAACGACTCAAAGGTGAAAATGGCTGCATACTACCGCCCCCACTTTGAGGTTGGAGGCGACTACTACGATGTGGTGAAGATGGGAAAGGAACAGTTCGGCTTTTGTATTGCTGACGTTTCTGGAAAGGGAATTTCTGCCGCCATTCTGATGTCCAACTTTCAGGCATCCCTGCGAGCCCTATTTACTAAGGAAATTTCGCTACACCGACTTATTGAAAAGCTCAACGAGCGGGTGTTCGACACGGCAAAGGGGGAGAAGTTTATCACGCTTTTCATAGCCCGATATAACGAGCGTACTCACATGCTCGAGTATGTTAATGCAGGCCACAATCCCCCCATTTTCTACAATATGAAGTTAAAAAAGCTATCCCTTCTTTCAAGCGGCTGCATTGGCTTGGGAATGCTGGAGGAGATTCCAACAATCAATGGAGGGAA
Source organism: Williamwhitmania sp. (assembly GCA_035529935.1). NCBI lineage: Bacteria > Pseudomonadati > Bacteroidota > Bacteroidia > Bacteroidales > Williamwhitmaniaceae > Williamwhitmania > Williamwhitmania sp. The sequence goes on from DATKVT010000060.1 coordinate 4,115, forward strand.
GATCGAAATTGCTCCTTCCTCAAAGATTCTTTGCTATACCGATGGGTTGGTGGAGGTACTCCGCGATACTGTGGTGGAATTTAACCTTCAAGCCATTGAGAATCAAGTGGCTAATAATCGTTCGGTGGAGGACAACCTTCAGTCAATAATTGAGACACAACGCCTAAATACCGACAATGCCGAGGTCTTTGATGATATCTCCATTGTTGGGCTTCAATTTAGCTAGCTGTTAGCAAGCTTAGCTTCCTTGTAGTATAGGTCGGCGGCAACTACCACCGCTGCAAAGGCCCAGAAAGGAGCAGCAATTTCATCCACATCCAAAAAGTCGTTTAGCGTGCTGTGCATAACGTAGGTTGAAATGGCAACCAGTGAGGCTATTACGATGCTTTTCATTGCTTGGTTACTGGTGGATTGGTAGAATCGAATACCCTTGTAGTAAACGAGACCCAAAATTAGAATATAGAGCAGCAATGCAGGAATCCCTGCCTCCGAAAGAAGACCTAGATATTCGCTGTGGGCATTCCCGCCATCTCCCCTGTTGGTGCTAATGGAGGTTCTGTCGTTGGCAATTTGAAAGCCAGCGTATACAAAGGTGTAACAGCCAGGTCCCCAGCCCATGATAGGCCTCTCCTTGAATAGTTCAATGGCGGAGTGCCACCGATTAATTCGCTCAGCGTTGGAGTCGTCGGAGCGGATGTTGGTAATGGACTGAATGTGTTCCAGAAGGTTATGGCTTGAAACCGCCTTGTTTCGCTCCAGTGTGCTGGTAATTTGATTCTGAAAGCTGAACACAAAGGCTCCGATTGACAGTGAAATCAAGGTTATTGTGCGCAGCCTAATACGGAATCGAATGAGAAGGTATACTCCACCGCCAAATATTAGGCTTAGCCAAGCAGCTCTGGTGTAGGATAGAATAAGCGCAGCAGTAAAGAAGAGTATTAAACCAACTGTAAGCACCTTCTTAAATTGCGACATCTCAAGTTTAAAAAAGCCAATTAGCATGGGAATTACAAAGGCTATGGCTGCAGCATAGGAGGTGTGGTCGTTGAAAAAGGGGTAGGCCGAAACGGCAGCAGCATGTTTTGAAAAGAGATTTATGGATGCCTGTTTGGTAATGGCGTAAATCACAACGAGAATAAGTCCTATTGTAAATGCCCAGAAGTAGCGTTCAATATTTTTTCTTTTTCTAAAAAGTGATATTGCTAAAAAGTAGAAGGAACCAAAGAACCAAGCCCTCACCAGAATGTATTTGACCGAAACCAGCGGGTATTCACTAGTGGTGGCTGCAATTGCCAACCATGCCAGAAATGCAAGTATGGCTAGCGACACAGGGTGGGTTGTTATTTCAGATGGGAGCCTATTTTTTGTGAGTTGCTGAAGGAGAAGAGCAATAAGAATGAGCAGTAGCAGTGGCTCGGTGGGGATTATAAAGCTAAATGGTAAGTCAGGCCGGAATACCCGAAGTTCGATGGAAAGAGGTGCAAGAAAGGAGAGTGCTATTAATGCCTTGTCTGGTGAAATGAATACCAGCAAAACGGCCATTAGCACAAACGGTAGTGCAATCAGATATGGCAGCCCCTTAAGGAGCAAATATCCGTTAATCAGAAGAAAGACTAGAGCGACAACCCAGATTAAAAGCTTATTGCTTTTTGTCGGATTCAGCCACTCTGCTGTTAAAAATTTCATTTTTAAGGTAGCTGGATAGCATGAGGATAAAAAGTGCCAGTACAAACGAGGCAATCCCTGTAGATATGGAGATTAGCATCCTTTTAGGGTATGCTTTAATTTCGGGTGTAACGGCCTTGTCTATCACAAAAATGCTTGGAATGTCTTGCTCTGCCTCAACTTGGGCGACCTTCAGATTTTGAGAGAGGGTGGATATCTCCTTTAACGTGTTTTCGAGTCTGAACTCAAGTCCCATGTTTTGGGCTGAATAGTACTCCAATGGCTTGAGCATACTGTTGAGCCGCTCAACCTCTGCCATCTTGTTTTGCGCTACTGCCTCAGCCTTCGCTCTGTATATAGCTCTTGTCTGCTCTGTAAGGTCTAATACGCCCAATTTACGATAGTGTATAAGTGAGTCAACAACGTTGTTGTATTCCTTTTCGGCAAGCTGCATCTGCGCTTTAACGACCTCATATGCAGCCAGTGTTCTGGTTTTTCTGGCAGCACGGTATGCTGAGTCAGCTTCGGTAGCAAGCGTGTTTGCTAGCAGGGCCGAGAATGCTGGGTTGAAATCGTATACCTCAATTCTCAGTGCATTAAACCGAGAGAGACTCAGCTTAATATTGTCGCTAATTATGTTTTCTAGGTAGTAGTTTTTTAAAGGATTTGAGGTATCGATACCGTAATGCTCCCACAGGTTTAACTGTGCCGCAACCTTGCGCTTGACAGTATTGCTCGAAACCACCTCCATCAGCTGCTCAGCCTCATCCTCATTCCCAAATTCGGCTATACCCCTGTAGCTAGCTGTACCCTCAATAGCCTCTTTCCCAGAGTTAACCGGTGATGAGGCGTAAATAACAGCGGTAGACTTGAATAGCGGCGTAATGAGTTGGGTTATTCCGTAGGTTATAATTGTTGCGACTATGGTAACCAAAATTAGGGTAATTCGGTATTTCCATGCAAAGCGAACAACTGAATTGAAGCTGATAATCTGATGCGATGGCTCTGTCATAACCTTATTTTATTGAAAAATTCTTACGATAGAATAGCTTTTCTTTCCTTTCTGAACGAGGAGATATTTGTTATCAATGAAGTCGGCAAGCGAAATGGTGGCCTCTGCCGAATCAAACTTCTCCTTGTTTATGCTTAAACCACCGCCTTGAATAAGCCGCCGCATTTCACCCTTGGAGGCGAAAACCTTAGTTTTTTCGGCCAGCAGTTCAATAACATTGATGGGTGAACCAAATTCCGACTTGTTGATTTCGTACATGGGAACTCCCTCGAAGACGGCCAGGAAGGTATCCTCGTCGAGCTTGCGCAGTGTTTCGGAGGTAGATTTTCCAAAAAGGATGTCAGACGCTTCCACTGCGCTGTCGTAGTCGGCACGGGAGTGAACCATTACGGTTACCTCCTCTGCCAGCCGCTTTTGGAGCAGGCGTAAGTGTGGTGCTTGGCTGTGCTCGGCAATCAACGCCTCCACCTCCTGTTTTGGGAGCATGGTGAATATCTTTATGTATTTTGCTGCATCGTCATCGGAAACGTTTAGCCAGAACTGGTAGAACCGGTATGGGGTTGTGTAGCGTGCATCGAGCCATACGTTGCCCTGCTCGGTTTTTCCAAACTTACCGCCATCGGCCTTGGTGATGAGTGGGCAGGTGAGCGCATAGGCTTCTCCACTTAACTTCCTACGGATAAGTTCTGTTCCAGTAGTAATGTTACCCCACTGGTCGCTGCCACCCATCTGAAGCTTGCAGTTGTAGTTTTGGTATAGAAAGAAAAAGTCGTAGCCCTGAACCAGCTGGTAGGTGAATTCGGTAAACGACATGCCAACCCGTGACTCTTCACCCAACCGTTTCTTTACAGAGTCCTTGGACATCATGTAGTTCACGGTAATGTGTTTCCCTACATCGCGGATAAACTGCAGGAAGGAGAAATCCTTCATCCAGTCGTAGTTGTTCACCATAATGGCGGCGTTTGGCTTTTTCGATTCAAAATCGAGAAAACGGGATAGCTGATTCTTGAGCGCATTCTGGTTGCTCCGAAGGGTCTCTTCGTCGAGTAGATTTCGCTCCTGCGACTTGCCCGAAGGATCACCAATCATTCCGGTGGCTCCACCTAAGAGAACAATGGGACGGTGTCCGCTTGCCTGCAGGTGCTTGAGCATCATAACGCCAACTAGGTGGCCTATGTGCAACGAATCGGCGGTAGGATCAATTCCTACGTATGCTGTGGTTAGCTCTTTCTTAAGTAGTTCCACTGTCCCGGGCATGATATCGTGAATCATGCCTCTCCATTTTAGCTCTTCAACAAAATTCATTTTTCTCAAAAATTTTTCAAACCTACATAATTTTTCCGTTAGGAGCGTAACCTGATGCTTTAAAAACAGTGGATTAACCTCTTAAACCTCACACTCAACTTCATCATCCAAAGTATACACTAACTCCTATTGCTCCAACTATGGCAAGCACACTTGCCACTATTAGCACAAAGGGGTAAACTACAGCCAGAAATAGCATCCGGAAAAATGTAGTTCTGTTTCTCCCTCCATAAAACTGCTTAAGTGCAAAAAAAGTATATGCAACGAGTATCAAGAATGCTACCCACCCTGGCAGCAAGTAGCCTAGGTGTAGCATGCTCAGCACCATTGAAATGGACAAAAAGAGGTAAAAGAAGCAGTGGAGGTGTGTGGATAGCACCATGTGCTCCACAAAATATTTTTTCCTTCGTGAGTAGGTCATCATCAAAAGCAATGCAAACACAGGCAGGAGGGCAAGCATCATGTAGTTGGCTGTTTGAATGATTTTCTTCTTCGTGCCAGGGATATCCTTAAGCGAGCTAACGAGAGTCCTTTTTAATACTCGACCATAAGTGTCTTTGCTGAGTGTGGTATCCTTGTCGATGACGTTGGCGAAGGCAGATAATCCAGCACTGGAATTTACCTCCTCACCTTTTTTAATATGCTCTTCTTGCTTTCCGGGAATTTCCTTTAGGGAGTGAACGAGTGTCTCCTTGAATGCTCTAGTTGAGGCATCACTGTTGAGAGCAGAGTCCCTGTCAATGGAGTCGGCTATGGCAGATAATGCAATGCCCGTTTTTACCTCATTCCCATTCTTAACCTTCATGTTCGATTTTATCGACGACATGCTGAGCAGCCCAAAGAATACTAGCGAGCAGAAAAAGTAGAGCTTAATAGGTGCAATGTACGACGCTCTTTTCCCCTCTACATATTCCTTTGATAGTTTCCCGGGCTTGAAAATAAAGGGAATGATGGTGTGAATCAACTTGCTATCGAAATTGAAGTTGTTCTCCGCAATGGCAACAAAAGCCTCCTTGAACGGTTTGATGGACGATTCGCCCTTTTGTCCACAATTATGGCAGTATGGCCCCACCAGCAATGCACCACAGTTAAGACAATAGTGTGGCTGCGTAGAGTTGGTATTGGGTTCTGCTATGGATTTTTTTGGGGATACCTTCTTTAAACTAGGGAGCTTGGCAGCAAGTTTCGATAGCTTATTTTGCATTGCTTCCAGCTTTGGATGAGTCGTTGGGCATGTCGTCAAGGTGTAGGTAAGGCAGCACCGCTGGTGCAAGCAGTGAAAGGGGCTTGTAAAGTATCGATTTGTTCACCGCGTCATCGGGGAGAAATCGAACTTTGGTGTCGATAAAGTTTACACCCCAGAGAATAACGCTTATAATAAGGGCTGTTTTGAGAATTGCGAAAATGGAGCCAGCAAGGCGGTTGATAATACCCAAACTTGCAGTTTCAAGCACTTTGTCGAAAAGTTTGCCAACTAAAATGAGTGCAACGGCAATAGCTCCAAACACTACCAAAAAGGAGATTATTGGCAGTAGCTCCGATTGAATGTGAAACCACATCACAAGCTTATCCGCCGCCCAAGAGGAGAATTTTATGGCTGCAAAAATGCCAACAACCAGCGCAAGAATGCCAAATAGCTGCGATACAAATCCTTTTATAAATCCACGTATGGCCCCAATAATAAGAAGGATGCCAATAATAATGTCAAAATAGTTCATTGGTATATTTTATCGAGTGAATATAGTATTATATGGATAATTATCATAACTCAAATTTCAATTTAGACTTGTTGTTGAATTACTACATGGTGATTTAAAAAATTGAATTAGGCATTCAGCCAATACGGATAAATGTAGTATTTTAGGGGTATAAATGATTTAGAGTATGGAGAAGAAGTTCGACAGCCTTACTATTTTCGAGTTTCAGCAGCGATTCCCCGATGAGGATGCCTGCTTGGCC
>DATKVT010000061.1 GCA_035529935.1 Williamwhitmania sp.
GCCTAGCGAGCGTGGGAGTTCACCCCATTCCCTTCTTCTAAAAAATAGTGACTTAAAAACTGTAAGGCAAATCTAAAGGCGATCGGTGGTAAAGTTATCTAAAGATGGTGCGCAAATGCTCGCCCACCTCAATCAGGAACCGAGTTTTGAAGTTGGAACTCGTCAAATACTCTCTCGTTTTTTATGAAGCTGGATTAATAACCCATTACGATATGGCGACAGCCTTGGGCTTTAGAAGTTAACCCTGCACCAATAACAACTAATTATCCTTATATTTTCTTGAAAGATAGATTTGGTAATTCCCAAAAACTTATCGAAATTGGTCATGCAAATACGATCTATGAAAAATTAACGAACTGACATTTTTCCACTAAAATACTATTGAAGATACTATTAAATGCTTTTTCATCATATCACGCACTTTCAACCAGTCTAAACCAAAACCACGATAAAATGCTTAAAAGTATATTTCTCATTGCTTTCAGAAATCTAAAAAAGCAGAGATTTTTTAGCCTTATCAACATCCTGGGCCTTTCCCTTGGCTTAGGAATTGCTGTAGTCATAATAAGCTTTATTCTATTTGAGAAAAGCTTCGATACGTTTTATCCAAACTACCAGAACATCTACCGTATAGCTCATGCCGGGGATTTTAATGGGAAAAAAGTAAATGCTGCAACCTCCCCACTTCCCGAGGCACCTGCCGTATTAGAGGATATTCCGGAGGTTGCTGCGGCTACGCGATTGTATAGCATGCCAGAGAATAGCGTAGTTAAGGTTAAGGATTCAAAATTTTTGGAGAAGGGTATCTTCCTTACTGACTCTCTTTTTTTTAAGGTTTTCAATATCAGCGTGAGCGGAGATAATCCGGAAAAAATTCTTGGCTCTCCCAACTATGCCTATCTTTCCGAAGCAACGGCCAAAAAATTCTTTGGGAATCAGGATCCAACCCAGCAAACTATCGAAATAAAGAACAGGGTTATTACCATTGCCGGAACATTTAAGGATTTTCCAACCAATAGCCACATCCACCCCCAAATAGTGGCTAACTTAAAGCTGTTATTTACTGAAAGGGAGCTTAATGCATGGGGTGGTTTTGGGTATCTAACCTATGTTCTACTTAAAGATGGCAGCAACGTAGATACGGTTCAGGCTAAAATTGCAAGAATGTTCTACGACCGTATTGGGAAAGTATTTGTTAAAATGGGAGTTTCATTTGTCCCATACCTTCAAAGAGTCGACAGCATTCACCTTCACTCCTCACTGATGGGTGAAGCGGAACCCAACGGTGACTTCCAAACCATTTACATCTTTAGCGCCATTGCATTGTTGATACTAATTATAGCAGTGGCAAACTACATGAACCTTTCCACTGCTCGTTTTTCCCGAAGGGCCAAGGAGGTTGGCATCAGAAAGGTGAGTGGTGCGCGTAAGGGAATGCTTACGCTGCAATTTCTTGGTGAATCAATAGTGCTATCTCTCATCTCGCTGATCATTGCACTCGTTCTTGCACAGTTTCTATCCCCCATTCTTCCTAGCCTGTTACACCGGAATATTGACTTAAATCTGTTCAATGCCAATAAGATATTTTTCTACTATCTTCCCGTAACTATTGTTGTTGGCCTTTTAGCCGGTAGCTATCCGGCATACTTTCTCTCCTCATTCAAACCAATTACCACCTTGAAAGGGAAGGTGGGAAATGCTAGGAGGTCCATCGTTTTGCGAAAGGTCTTAACGCTTGTTCAGCTGTTTATAACCATAGGTCTTATTATTTGTACCTATACGGTTTACAGCCAATTGCAGTATTTGAATCACAAAGATCTCGGATTTAATAGAGACAATATCTTGATCCTGCCGCTTCCAACTAAGGAGGCCGCAGAAAAGGCCGATTTGTTAAAGGAGAAGATACTAAACATTCCGGGAGTAGCTAGCGTTTCTGCCACGAGCTGCTATCCGGGGAATATTGACCAGGGTGAAGGTTTTGTCCCTGAGGGATTTGATTCTACCCAAACGGTGTTGATGTTCCGTCAGGATGTTGATTACGACTATTTTAAAACCATTGGAGCAACCATGCATTCCGGTCGCTTTTTTTCAAAGGATTTTCCAACCGATGTAAAAGCATCCATCATTAATCAAACTGCTCAAAAGCTCTTTGGATGGAAAGATGCAGTCGGAAAAACCATCCGATCGGCCGGAGGGCAATTTGTATCTACGGTTATCGGTGTTTACAACGACATGAATATCCGATCGCTCCACGACCCCATTCAACCAGCAATTATTTTGCTCACCAAGCAGTCTCCCTCATACCTGCTCCTGCATACCGATGGAAACACAAAAGAAATTGTTAAACAGGCTGAAAAAGAATGGAATAGCACTATTTTGGATAGCCCGTTCCAATACAGTTTTTTAGATGAAGAGCTTGCTAAGAGTTATGTAAAAGAAAAAATGCTAGGAAGCATTTTCCTCGTCCTAACAATTCTTGCTATCATCATTGCTAATTTAGGATTGCTTGGTTTATCTGTTTTTAATACCGAAAGGAGGAGAAAGGAAATCAGTGTAAGAAAAGTGCTTGGTGCTGATAGGAAGAACATCGTAACGCTATTTTTAAAGGAGTATGGTATACAAATTGTCTTGGCAAGTTTTATTTCATGGCCACTTGCGTACTACCTAATGCAGCGCTGGTTGGAAAATTTTCCATATAGGACAACCCTCTCTCCCATAGTATTTGTTGGTGCAAGCGTTATCGCAAGCGTTATTGTACTGCTTGCGGTTGGCTATACCGTAGTAAAAGCGGCAAATACAAATCCTGCAGAGAGCTTAAAGTATGAGTAAGGTCTGAATAGAAGAATAAATAAAAACCTCAAGGGATGTTGTTTCCCTTGAGGTTTTTTTTGACCAGATATTACCAGATAAGCATTACAATAACCGCTATTGAAGCGGATTTCAATCTTGTTCTCAGCTTGTCATTCAGAGTTAACCCATACCCGACCCCATCCTGTCCTTCCCCTCGCAGGGGAAGGACAGGTGCTAACACCTGTGGTGATTTGGATATCCTGCTACGTTGCCTAGCGCGGGCCTCCACCTTTTAGGGGGAGGTTGGAAGGGGTCGGATAGCCACAAAAGGGAATTATTGCGTTGTGGTCGATCTTCACATGGTTTTATGGATCAACGGTGTATATCACAACGCTTGAGCAGAGCTGCATGAAATTTTCCCAAAACTCAAGAACTAAATGGAACGCAAATCGTTAACTTTGCATAGGGTAATACAAATAGCGTTATGAATGTAGTTGAAAAGCGGGATTTTATTCACAGCCACCTGCACCTTGCCGATGAAGTTCTAATCAACGAGTTTTACGAAATGCTTCGTAAGGAGGAGGTTTTAAAGGCTAAGCTGGAGAATAGGGCAAAACGGTCAGAGGACGATATTCGTAAGGGTAAGCTACTTTCCCGCGCCGAGGTGGAGGAGCAAACCAAAAATATTGGCCGGTGATGAAGCTTGTTTATACAGAACAGGCAGTTAATAGTCTTCAGGAGGTGCTGGAATTTCTTTCAACCGTGCAGCATATTCCTGATGAGAAGATTCTTGAGATTCGAAACCAAATACTTGACGCTGTAGATGCTTTGCTAGAGCATCCTTCAATAGGACAGGAGGAACCATTCTGGGTGAATCTCGGTTGGCAACATAGGCGCTTGGTGGAGGGACATTACAAAATAATTTACCGTGTAGAGGACGAGTACATTTACATTACCGATATTTTCGATTCACTTCAAGACCCTGATAAAATGAAAGGGTAGTGCGGTTGACCTCCAATCTCACTAAACCGTTAAAACGGTTTCCCCATTCCAACATATGCAAATTACCCACGGTTGAAACCGTGGGCTATGGTATTCTATGAAAATGGTGAAAAATATCGGGCAGGGAACTTCCTTTACCTCTCCAACCACACCTTAAAATCCCCAACCCGTTCGCGGCTCACCACGGCATCGTCGTCGGCAAGGGTGCCGGCCTTTACCTTGAGGCGGCTACCGGAGTATACCACCACGTCGGTTATGGCTGCCTTGCTTACCAGCACCTTGCGCGAGATGCGGAAAAACTTCTCGGGGTCAACCAGCTGCTCCAGCTGGTCGAGCGAGTAGTCGAGCGCGTAGCTGCGGCCATTGAGGTTTACTAAAAAGGTGTCCTTGGCTTCGCTGTAAAAGTGCGTAACCTCCGCAATATCGATGGGGCGCAGATGCTCGCCCACCTTTATCAGGAACCGAGTTTTGAAGTTGGAGGTTATCATTCTCATGGCCTGGGCAATGGCCATGGGCGAAAGGTTGGCTTCCGGCTGATTACCTGCTTTACCTTTGAGCATCTTTTCAATGGCCCCGTGCAGCTCCTCCTCGTCGATGGGCTTGAGCAGGTAGTCGATGCTGTTGTGTTTAAAGGCCCGTATGGCATACTCGTTGAATGCCGTAGTGAAAATCACCGGCGTGGTGATGTGGCACGTTTCAAATATCTCAAAGCTGAGACCGTCGCCCAGCTGTATGTCGGCAAAGATAAGGTCGGGCTTTTCGTTGCTGGAGCACCACTTTATGGCCGACTCCACGCTGCGCAGCGTTGCCATCAGCTCCATGGTGGGCAGCTCCTTGCGCAGCATCTTCTCCAGCCGGCGCGAGGCGAGCACTTCATCTTCAAGAATTACAACCTTCATGGCTTTTTCCATTGCATTAAACGTTGAGGTTGCTTACGGTTGGGGTTCAATAAGGGGTATGCGAACCACAAACTTACCCTCCTCAGGACCATAGCTCATGGGCTTGCTGGTGAGAAATTCGTAGCGTGCTTTTATGTTGCTCAAGCCAATTCCATTCTCTGCCTCCATGCTTCTGCGAGGCGAAAGGGTATTGGACACAACAAGGTAGCCATCCTGCTCCTCAATGTCGATGGCCAGCGGTTTTTCTTCGGAAATGGTGTTGTGCTTAATGGCGTTCTCCACCAGCATTTGTAGGCTCATGGGGGGAATCTCCCAGCTGGCATGGTTCACGCGGATGGTTACGTTAAAATTTTGCCCGTAGCGGTGCTGCTGCATAAAAACGTAGGCGTTCAAAAGGTCCAGCTCCTCCTGAAGGGTAACCATTTCGTTGTTGCGCTGCTCCAGCACGTAGCGGTAAACGTCCGACAGCTTCTTAATAAATTGAACCGCCTCCTTGGGGCTCTGATCCACAAGCGATGTAAGCGTGTTTAGGCTATTGAAGAGGAAGTGCGGATTCACTTGGTTCTTTAGCATTTGGTATTGAAATCGTTCACTTTCGGCCTTATACTTAGCCTCACGTGTAAGGGCTTCGCGCCAGTTTTTAAAAAAGGCCTTACCGTAAAAAATGGAGGTGATAAAGAGGCTCACAAGTATGGTGATTACTCCGGTGAAGACCATTTGGCGAATAAGATGGATTCCTTCCAGGCGGAGAAAATATTTAAAGAAGATATAATCGCAAAGGTTTATCCAAATAACGGAATATAGAATCGACACTACCATATCCCAAATGAACGTTTTGGTAGGCTGTTCTCTCCAGCTGAATTTTCTTTCGATAATGTAGCCCAAGAACTGATTCCCTTTCCAAACGCCACCTCCAATAAGGAATCCGTAAATAGAACTGTAAATAAAGCCGTTAATGTTATTCCAAATTTGGAAGTTCATGAATATGGCAGAAATAAACCCTCCAATTGCGGCGCAAATGAGCAAGTCGCGAAGGTGGCCAAGTATGGTTTTGTATGTGGTAGCCATTGTTGTTTTTGTTTTTAAAGGTAGATAAAAAATGAAGTCGGAGCGCAGCGAAGATCCGGCTAATGACGGATTAGAGAAGTTAAAGGAGTCAAAGAAGTTAGAGAAGATTAACCTTTGGATTGATGAAAGTAACCGTACAACTCCCGATTTCGGTCTATTTTGTAACCCGTCACTTGTCACTTAGTATTCACGGAGTTCCACGGAGTAAGAAAGATTTTTTTAATTGGCATTAGTCTCATTGTCATATTGAACAATTGGCACATTTTCTTCGGTCTCCCAACTCCCGACTTCGTTCTTTTTTGTAACCAGTCACTTTTCTAAAACCCCAAGCCTCCCCCAAATAGGAAGAGGCTTATGGTTTCGCTAGTTTTTTGTGCTACAAGCAGCCACCATTTTATCTGTGGCCTTTTTTCCCCATGAAGGGTCAATACCCCTTTTCTCTGCTTGAGGCTGCTGGTTAAATAGTTGCTGAGCCTTTTGGTAGAATGGCAGTGCTTTTTCTGCTCCACCACCAAACATGGCAGGGGTGTAGTAAATATTTTGCCCCTTCAAATACTGAGCCCTAGGATTGCTTGGATTTAGTGCAATGGCCTTTTCAATGGCTTCTCCGGCCAGCTGTGAGTATTTCATGCCCCGAGTAAAGCTTACCTGGATGCGTGCCTGGTAAAGCATTCCTTGAATGGCGTTGAGTTCGCTGTTGTTCTCTGATATTTTCATTGCTTCATCGAGGGAGGCCTGAGCCTGATCGAGAATGGGATCTATCCGCTCCTTATCTTTCTCCATAAAGGCAGCAATGGTGCGGCAGTAGGCCGAGTAGTATAAAGGCAACCATTGAGTTTTTTCACCCATGGCAATGCGATCGAAGTAAGAGGCAGCGTCGAGGAAATCCTGCTGGCTCTTTACGCTGTCGATCATGGTTAGTCCATTTTGCATGGCACCTGCATACTGTTGCGATTGGCCGTTGGCAGTGAGCGCAAGGCTCAAAAATAGCACTGAGGCGAGAATCATGTTTTTCATAGTTGTAATTGTTTATTGGGTTTATAATCTGTTTTTGAAAGTATTTACTGTTTTTTGAGGTCGATGAACATGCCGATGAAGGCAAACTGTTTAGTGTCGGGACCAACCGCCATGCGTGGGTAAACCCCTTGACTGTTGGGTGCATTGTAGTAGCGGTAGGTATACACTTGGCTTCTATTTAGTAGGTTAGAAACCGATGCGTAGATTACTGTAAACCGTCCCCAGAGGTTGGTGAGGTAGGTAACGCTGAGGCTCAGGTCGGAGTAGTCGGGTGCCTTTGCTGCCATAAACTGGGTAGCGTTTGGGTCGTTGTATGGCCTGCCCGAGTTCCAGCTGTAGGTCATGCCCACCTGTGTTCGTAGTGCTGCAATGTAGTATTTGGCGTTTATCGAAAGGTTGTGCTTGGCAATAAAACTTGGGGTAACCTCCTCGGGGTAATCCTTGTAGAGGCGTCTAGAATCTATAATGGAGTAAGATATCCAGTAGTCGAGATTCTTCACGCTCTTTTGGTCGCGCCAGAAGAGATCGATACCGTGCGCATAGCCATGTCCATTGTTGTTGTAGAGCGTAGGGTCAGTAAAATCGGTGCCAAACCGAACCATACTGCCGTAGTCTTTTTGGTAGGCCTCTATGCGAAGGGTTCTATCGTTTTTCATGATTTGGTAACCCAGAATGTAGTGGGTGGCGTGTTCGTAGTTCAGATTGTGGTTAAAGCGCAGGTAGCTCTCCTCAGGCTGCTGGTAGAATCTTCCAACCGAGGCCGATATTTGGCTAAAGGTGTTCAGCTGCCATGCAACCGACAGCCGGGGAGCAGCGTCCCACTTTTGGGCAGGCTGCCAATATTCCACCCTTTCGCCAAGGCTTACAGCCATCTTTTTAAGCATTATCCATTCCGCTTCAGCAAATGAGGCAAACAGCTGGCTGGTGTAGGTTCCGTGGTAGTTTTCGGCAGTGCTTAAGTTCTGGTAGTTTTGCACATAGCTGTTGGCAATCATTTCCGATCCAGCCGATATGTTGAAGCTGGCGTTTATCTTCTTTTTCACAACCAGTTTGGTGTCCATTTCCCGAGAGGTCTCCTTCACCCGTTGGGAGCCTGGCTCAATGTTGTTGAGGTCGGAGGAGATGGAAACGCCGGGCTTTATCATCCATCCAGCACCCAAATCGTGGGAGTAGGCCACATTAACGTATGCGTCTTGGTTGGTGAGCTTAATGGGCGTGGCAACACCCTCCTGAAGCATGTCGGGATAGAGCAGCTTCAGCGAGGAGGAGGAGACGGTGGTAAGCACCTTTAGCAGCCCTTTGGTGGAGACGTTTTTGCGGATTACTACGGTGCCACCAAAATCCTCGGGTGCTTTGTCCCATGTCATCTTATGGTTTGTAAGTCGGAAGTATGGGTCGAGGTTGGTGTAGTCGAGGCTAACGCTCACCGAGCCACTCTTGAACTGGCGAGTATCTGATACCCCCATGCCGATGGTCATTAATGAAATTCCGGTTTGTTGATAGCTTGTTTTGCCGCTCGTTTCCAGAATTAGCGCCGACGATAGCGCACCACCATACTCGGCGGAGTAGCCACCACGGCTAAAAAGTGTACCAGAAAAGAGCCAGGGGGTGAACCGTCCTCGCGAGGGTAGGTCGGGGGTGGAGGAGTTGTAGGGCTTCTTTACGGCAAGCCCATCAATAAAGGTCTTGGTTTCGTATCCATCGCCCCCTCTAACAAACAGTCGGCCATCTTCGCCCACCTGCGTAACCCCGGGCAACGTTTTAACACCACCGTAGAGATCGCCAACGGCTCCGGCGGTGGTCATTATATCGAGGGGTTTTAGGGTAACGCCTTTTTTCTTGTCGCTTGCCTGAAATGCACCGGCGGTGATTGTAATGTCGTCGAGCGTTTTTCCGGCCTCATCCAGCTGTAGGCTAACTGTGTGCTGGTTCGGCTTTAGCTGCACGGCGAGGCTCTTGTAACCCATGTAGCTAGCTTCAATTACGATGGAATCGCGCTTTGTGGTTTTAAACTTAAAGGTTCCGGAGGTGTCAGTAGAGGCGCCATCGTAGGTGCCCTTAACAATTACATTGGCCCCAATGAGTGGGTCTCCTGCCTTGTCGGTTATTTTACCGCTAAGGGTAACCTGTGCCGTTAGGGCCAGCTGGGTAAGTAGGGCAACGGATAGGAGTAAATATCTTTTCATGGCTTCAGTTTTTCTAGGTTTTGGATTGATTCCCGAATTGGGGTTCCAATCCTGATCTATTTTACTGAAGCAAAGATGAGGTGCAATAGCTCCTTTTAAAAGTAAAAGGGGATGAGCTGCGGAATGAGGGGGACGAGTTGTAAAAAAAAGGAGGCTTTCGGCGAAGGTGAACTTTCCAAGCCTAAAATCGAATTAACACCCAACTGAAGGGTTCTTTCTACCGACAGCCTCGTAGAGGCCAAACGTTGGCAGAAAAACCATCCTTTCTCAACCATTACTAAAAGGTTAAATTCCTACGGAGTACGGGTAACATGGTGGCATAATCTTTTTAACAATACTCTATCGTCTACGGCGAAGGTGAATATTTCAATGGGAGGAGCAAATTGACATCTATCTAGTGCATGCCGTTCGGCGATGCAGGAATAAAGTATTACAGTAGAACATTGCAATAGTTGATTTTGGGTTTACTATTGGGAATCAATAAATACTTGCCGGACGATAATGATTTTTTAAAATTTAACTGAAACAACTTTGACTTATATTTATTCTTTCTTAAATTAGCAACCATATTGTAAATGCTTACTAAAACCTGAGACATGAAAGGTTTATTCACTAGAAGTGCAAGTAAAAGAAAACCCTTCAGATTAAAGTTTGAAGATTTAAATTATCAAATTACACCTGAAGACAAGTTGATTTTGAGTAGGCTTGAGGAAACTTTTGACGCATTGATAATCAAACTCGAAGAATTTGCATATTCTGGAAATAGTAGAATACAGATTCATCTTAGAAATGAAAAGGTTATAGATTTAGCACGAGCTGAATTATTGTTACTTACAGTTAGATATTTTGATCCGGTAGCAGCGAAAGCGAATTTTAGTAGAGATGCTGGAATATTTTTTACTAGCAATTTAGCAGAGTACATTTTAAGTCTTAGAATAAAATTTCCCCAAGGTTGGTTTAAGGATTTTCAATCATTTTACAGAGCAAGATTTAATGATTACGTGCAATTTTGGAATAATTTCAACTCAAAAGATCCAGAAATAGTCAAAAATAGTTTATTCTGGCTTGAATCAATAATATCTTTAAGGCTTTTTGGTGAGATTAAAATCAATGAAATTGAAGGCATTTACTATCCTGATTTTGATGCATTGAATCAGGCTGTTTTCATGGTTTTTTTTCTTGAGGCTTTAATTCAATTTAAGATAAACTTAAGCGCTTGTTTTGACTAGAGTTAATCAATATTCCTCTTTTCAATTTTTGCAATAATAGGCGTCCGGGTGGAAATCTGAATAATTTATATATTCCTTCTAATTATTCAACATTGCCTGTCGGCAAGGCAGGAATACAGTATTGCAGTAAAACAGTGCAATAGTTGATTTTTGGTTCCCTGTCGGGGATCAACAAACATTTACCGGAGAACAATGCATTTTAAACTAAGTAGAGACGCAAAATTTTGCGTCTCTACCAACAAATAATACGATGCAATTAATTCTTCATTTAACTCCATCTAACTTCATTATAACTTCTTTTAACTTCCTGATATTATTTCTTCAGGGCTGTTTCAAGTCTTTAACCACAATTAAAAAATTGTTTTAAAGAAATCTTTCATGTCTTGCCACGACTGCGCGTCGGCTTCCGCGTTGTATTCAATGGGCATGTTGAACTTCTTGCCCACCTCCGTTGATGCAGGATTGGTGAAGGCGTGGGTGGCACCGGGATAGACCTTGAAAATGTAGGTGGCGCCAGCCTCGTCGAGGTTTTTCTTGAAATTATCAATATCGGCTTGGGTTGAAAACTTATCGGCACCTCCATGACACACTAATATTTTTGCTTTCACGGCGCCCTTTTTTGCCATTACTCCTCCAGACAAACCGCCATGGAAGCTTACTACGCCCTTAAAGTCCATGCCCTCCTTGGCGGCATTTAACACCATGGAACCACCAAAGCAGTAGCCAATGGCGGCCAACTTTGTGGGGTCGGCTTCTGGGTAGCTGAGCAATTTTTTAACAGCAGCCTCAATCCGCGCTTTTGCAAGCTTAGGGTCTTTATATAGCACTCCGGCTAGCTGCTGTGCCTCCTGTGGCGTTGTGGCAATTTTTCCATCACCATACATATCCACGGCCATGGCAATGTAGCCAAGCTGGGCAAGCATGCGAGCTCGCATTCGGGAGTAGTCGTTGTTGCCCCACCATTCGGGAACAACTAGAATGGCTGGTCGCTTGCCTTCAAATGCCGGGCTATAGACAACAAAGCCTTTCATGGTATCCCCGTTGGCCGTGTAGGCAACCTCCTGTTCTATTAATGCTGGTATCATGGAGTTTGTATTTGCGTTTAAACTCATGGATAAGGTGGTGCTAAATATTAAGAGCGACCATAAAAATTTTCTACTCTGTCTCATAAGGCGGTATGTTTAGTTGGTTTAGCCTATAAACAGATCTAGCGTGCTCTTTGTTTGGGCGGGAGCAATTCAAGTTGAATCCAATAAGGAGTTATTGGTTATTGTATTGTAAGTAGCAAAAAGTTGGTTCACATATGTGGTTTATTATTCTTTTGGGGGCATATTTTTTGGTATAAATTAGCTCAAATCCAATGAGATGTTAATTTCTTTACAGAACTATTTACAAATTGTAACTGTTAATTGTGTTTTAATTTTTCGATGAAGAGGTTAACCTTTTAATGTTTTCATGGTTTAAATTTTTAATTTTAGTCTTTTCGAGTTTGGTTTTGCCGACATTTAAGCGCAGAGGTATTGAATCGTATTTTATTTTGCGATACATTTGGTAAGAAGATAACCCACACAACGCACAAGGCATGGATGGCAATGTTCCTGTTTGGTCTTTTAATAAAGTTTTGAGCTATTAACCATCAAAAACATACCAACAATGAAACTAACTAAACCTAATCTCGGCACTTTTGGACGCATTCTTTTTGCTCTTCCATTTGGAATTCTTGGCTTGAACCACTTCCTGATGACCAGCTTTTATGCAGGAATGATGACCTCCTTTATTCCCGGTGGTGGATTCACCATTCTTTTCACCGGATTTTTGCTCATTGTTGCCAGTATTGCCATAATGATGAAACGGTTTGTAACGCTATCGTGTCTTGTACTTGCAGCATTGCTGTTTTTGTTTATCGTTACCATCCATATTCCACAACTCTTTGATCCTAAGTTTAGCGACACCCTGCAGCATACAATGGTAATCATGCAGCTTTTCTCGGATATGGCGCTGATGGGTGGAGCGTTATTGATTGCCCACATTTACAAACCTGAAAAGGGAGAGATCTAGCCATTTCAGTAAGGTAATTTTCCTGCATTCTATTATTAAAACAATAAGGGGTTGGCGTTAATCTACTTTAGGTTACTCCAATCCTTTTTATTTTATGGCAATCCAACCTAGTGATTTAATGGGTTAGGCAAGAGTTGTCCCCTAGCCGTTTTCATTTAATTGTTGGTAAACGTAAACATCGGGTGCAATGCTCTGTTTCTGGAGATGGCGCTCAAATGTGCATATTTTATGAGGTTCAAAAATTAATATCGATCACATTATTACTATAACACGCACCATTAAAGCATGTTGCACAAAGGAGGTCCACAAGTAGAATTAGCTATTTTTAAGCATGGAAAGTCAAGTAAAAACCGATAGACCTGTAGGTCGAATTGCTAGAAGCATAAAAAACGTTTTTTCGCTGCTCAAGGTGATAGTGATTGCGAGCCTTGTGTTTACAACATTCACCGGATATGTGCTAGCCGATGGACCACTAAATGCCGGCTGTGTTATTACCCTTGTGGGTGTTTTCCTATTGGGTGCCGGGGCGGCAGTGTTCAACCAAGCATACGAACGGAAAACCGATGCGCTCATGCCACGAACAGCCAAACGGCTCATGGCATCTGGTCGCGTTTCGCTTCAGACGGGTTTGATTGTTGGCACCCTGCATGTTGCCGCTGGACTTGCAATTCTCTATATTCACGATGGTTGGTTTGTTGCGGCCCTTGGCCTCTTCAACCTAGTTTGGTATAATCTGGTTTACACTCCGCTGAAGAGGGTTAGTTCATGGGCGCTAATTGCCGGAACCGTTGCCGGAGTTGTTCCGTTGCTTATGGGCTTTTCGGCTGCAGGGGAAAGCCTGCTTAGCAATACTGTAATATTTGTAGCCTTTTTTATGGTGATATGGCAAATTCCGCACTTCCTTATTCTGCTGGTGAAGTATGGCAAGGAGTATGAGCAGGCCGGACTCGCCTCCATTACCGCATTTTTGCACGAGGAGCAGATTCTACGGCTCGCCTACCTTTGGGTGGTTGCTACCGCGGCGTCAACGCTGTTTATTCCGCTCCTTGTTCCGCTGCACCATCGCTCAACCAGCTATGCCATACTGGCCATTGTGGTTGTGGTTTTGGTTTCCATTGCCATCGATGTATACAGAAAAGAGGGCAAGCGTAACATCTTTAGGCTATTCATGCTTACCAACCTGATGCAAACAGGCTTTATGCTATGCCTTGTTGCCGATAGCCTGCTTTAGAATTTTTGAAATGGCTTGTTATACATAGTTTTTCCTTGCTTCTAACGTGGGACTAGCCATTGGTGTTTATATGGAATAGCACGTTGACTGATTAGGGGAGTTCTAAATTCTCATCTTCAACATAATCTTCTGATTCCATTCTTTCCATTATTTCATCGGCCCCCTGCTCGCTAAAAAGATCGGTGGCGTTGATTTTGGAGAAATCGTCAAGTTCAACAAGAAAAATAACTGCATTTTTTAATGCTGAAACCGATGGTTGGAAGATTGACCCATTTTCGTCTGCAACAAAAACCAGCGAAGTTCTCTCCGTTTTGAAGCTTTTAAGTGAAGTATCTTCTTCTAGGTCGCCCTCATCTGGCTTCAAACTTAAATCTTCGGTTATTTCGAAGTAACAGTCATCTTCTGTTTGGTAGATGCGTGCAGAAACAATTTCCACCCTCAGCTGGGTTGGATAAATTCTCTTGAGCTCGGGCAACAGCTGCACGGCTTGGAACTTCTCGCCCAGCTCATTTACCCCTTCTACTAAACCGGCAGTTAAAGCCAGGAGTAATTGTTCGGATGTTTCCTCCATAGGTCGTTTATCGTATTAATTTACTGAGCAAGATTTAACTTTTGGAATCGTTGGTGGCCTTTTGCATTATCGTATTCCATTTTAGGAAGGAGGTGACGGTACTCCTTGTATTTTGGTTCTTCTCTCAGCTTATTCACCACCTGAACAAGCCTGCTTTGGATGGTTTCGGTATTATGGTAAACATTGCGGCTGAAGGCTTCTCTTTCTTGTTCAAAAGGAGTGTAGTGCTCGAATTTGTCCCAATCAATTTTAGGTGTTGTAAAAAGTTCAACCTGTAAATGGAGCATCTCGAAGAGCTCCTTTGTCTCCACGCTATTTACTTCATGTTTAAGAATCTGGTGGTAGATGTCCTCGGGTAGCGCATAGGACCAATTTTTATCCCTGTTTTGAAACCGCCCGTAGTATATAAATTGTCGGTTCATGTTGTGGATAAATATTTTCTCAAGAATCAGCGTGTCTAGAGAAATAGTTCGTCCAGAGCCGAACGCCAGTTTTATCTTGAGCAGGATATTTACTGTTTTGCTCGAGTAATGTTTCAGCAACATTTGTTTGGTGGTATCGCTAAAGAATACTTTATGAACCCGGGCATCGCTAAATTCGTTGTCAATAAAATCTATATACTGCTTGTTACGTTGGTAGTAGTATTTATTTAATACGCTTCGGTCTGCGGTGGTTGTTTTATAAAGGTAAAGCGCTACAAGGCAGTAAAAAAGTGTAGCAAATGCCATCCAGTATCGTATTCTGAAAATTAACCGTATGGTATTCCAGTGGATAAGGAATATGTAGATGGGTATTAGCACCAGCAAAAGCCAGTAGCCATGTAAAATATCAATCTCATTGTTGTAGCCAAATGTGCCATACACTAAAATGGGAAGAAGGGAGCCAAATCGTGAAACCAACATGATGGCTACAAAGGTTATTAGCCAAGCATTGGAAATGGTGAAGGTTTTGAGGTAATGCTTTTTTACCCTCCGGTTACCGCCCTGGAGCCAATAAATTATTGTGAATCCAAACCCTAAGCTGGTTGAAAGTGTGGCGAAAAACAGGTCGTAGAGCCGGAATTCTTTCTCTGTAAGAATAAAGGGGTCTCGGAAAAAGGTAATAAACCGTGCACCCTCTCTGGCATAATTAAAAAAGTAACTGAGCACGAAGGCCGTTGCAACACCCACTACAATGCCGGTCCAAAACTGTTTCTTGCCTAGGACGCTAACCGAAATCTCGGGTTTAAGAAATCCTTTCTTTAACATTTGTATGGCTGGTTATTAGTGTTTTCATGTAACACTAACATAAATATACAAACGTTTTTTTAATTGCAACAGGGGAATGGGACAATTGTCCAATGTGAGGATAAGAATGAGGGGGATATGGAGTGACGTTGACTATCCAATTATTAATGTTCGAATAATATATTACTCAGTGTGTTTTAAAACAAAACATAAATATGATTTAAATTGAAACATTTCATATTTTTGTAGCGTTAATTGTGAAAACAGAAGCCATGAGTAGTAATCTTTCTCAAAAACAATTAGGCCAGCGAATTGCAACGCTTCGCAAAATGAAGGGGCTATCTCAAGCTGATTTGGCGAAAAGTGTTGGATTGTCTCGCCCTTCCTTGGCTCAAATAGAGATGGGCAATAGGAGCGTTGATATTTTTGAGCTTCAAAAATTATCATTGATTCTTGGATTTTCCCTTGACGATTTTATGGCAAAGGATTTTTCTGCTATTAATACCTTAGAAGCTGTAGTTGAAGAACCAGCCAAAGAGAAATTGCGTATTTCAGTCCCCAAATTACAGGTTCAAAAGTTTAAGAATGTGCTTCTCTATATTCTTGAACGTTGTGCCGGAAAGCCAAATGTTGGAGAGACCGTTCTTTATAAGCTGCTCTATTTTTCTGATTTTAATTACTATGAGCTGTATGAGGAGCAATTAACCGGAGCACAATACCGAAAGTTACCCTATGGCCCAGTTCCTCAAAAGTTGGATACTATTATCAACCAAATGATAGAGAATGGGCAACTCCAGCGGATTAAAACGGATTATCATGGCTATCCTCAAACACGTTATTTGCCAAGGGTGAAAGCAAACTTAACGGAGTTAAAGGCGAGTGAAAAGGAGACGATCGATAGAGTTATTGAGCAAATGAGCGATTGGTCTGCTACAGCCATAAGTAACTACTCGCATCACGATATGCCTTGGCTGGCAACGAAAGAGGGGGAGGAGATTAACTATGAATTAGCGTTTTATAGGGAAGCCCCATTTTCGGTGCGCAACTATGGTGACGAAATGGAACAGCAATGACATTTGATGAGCTGACCGAATTTAAAAAAGACTTAAAGAGTCTTTTGAAAAGGTTTAGAACGCTGGATGAAGACTTAGTTGTGGTGAAGCAGGTTTTGGAGATAATGCCCAACGAAAGACCACCGTTTAGCTTCCGTATTGATAATTTGGGCATTGAAACTTGCATTATAAAGGTAAAAAAAATTGCCTGTAAGGCGCTAAAGGGACGTGGCGTAAACTCAGGCTTGCGATTGGTTTATGCACACTTCCCGTTGGAGCAACGAATTGTTTTTGTGGAGCTATACCATAAAAGCGACAAGGAGAATGAAGATCGGCAAAGAATTCTTGAAAACTTTAAATAGCAGGATTTACCCTGCTAATGGTTAACCGTAAGCTCTCCCATGTTCACAACCTACTCTTTCTTTTCGTTATTTTGAGGTTTTGGTGTTAGGAGCTCAAGTGCTGCCTCGAGGGCAATTCTAGTTCTATCCTCGCTACCATAAGTTTTGCCTGCAATTTTGGTAATGGTAGTCCAGCTGATATCGGGGTTGCTCTTTTGGGCGCCAAGCTTGAACACCGCGTAAACGGGTGGCTCCGTGAATCCAAAATCCTTGAAAAGGTAGTTTGCCCATATCTCCGCCATTTTCACTGTTCTATCAAGTTGAGCCTGATCGAACAGCTCGGTAAACTTGGTTTCGCCTACAAGCAGCAGGTTATCGACAGTAATAACTAGGTTGGGCTTGGCGTTAAACATGCCCTGAATGGCTTTATATACCTTTGTTTCGCCCTCACTTAGCGGAATATTTGCCAAGGTTGCCTTTTGCTTAATCTGCTTGGGGTGGGTTAGCTTAGTGTTTCGCAATGGTTCTGGAAGTTCGGAGTAAAGGCGGCATTCGCTCACACCCTCCTGCTTCATAACTAGGCGGGTGAGGTCGTCCATAAATGCAACCCGCTCCGCCCTTTTGCTTTGGTAGGCATCTCTTACTATGGAGGGCTCACAGTAAATGGCAATATTTTCAAACTTAAGCTTGGCCAGGGCGACTTTGCCGTTAGCAAATTTTAAGGAGGTCTTGGATAGCTCGCTCATGAACTGTCCAAATGGGCTTGCAGCCTTCTCCTCGAGCCGCTCGTGTAGCAGGCGGAATAGGTGTGCGCTTATTGCCCGCTCCTCGCG
The DNA here is from genome assembly GCA_035529935.1 of Williamwhitmania sp. Classification (NCBI taxonomy): domain Bacteria; kingdom Pseudomonadati; phylum Bacteroidota; class Bacteroidia; order Bacteroidales; family Williamwhitmaniaceae; genus Williamwhitmania; species Williamwhitmania sp. Next base: position 17,504 of record DATKVT010000061.1, read on the forward strand.
GTTGTAGGTATCGAATTTTATCATAACGTTTTCCTTGTTTAAGAGTTGAGTGATTTACCGATTCTCGGGTTAGCCTGTATTGGCAATAGGAAGGCCTCCCTTTTGTGGTCAAAATTTTCATAAAGGTAAGCAAAGGAGGCAGCTTTGCAAGTTGCCTGTTTTAAAGCACTGGAGGAGAGCAGGGTTACTTTTTTTTACGAATTAGAATTTGGTGTTGGAAAGTGTTTTTGTGGGGTGGCTATTTGAACATTGCGCATGACAGAAAATACTTTGCACAAGGCAGAAAATACCTAGCGGGTGGAAGAAAATATCGAGCGGGTGGAAGAAAATATCGAGCGGAAGGAAGAAAATATCGAGCGGAAGGAAGAAAATACCTAGCTGATGGAAGAAAATAACTAGGGGGTGACAGAAAATACCTAGTGGATGGCAAAAAATACTTTGCACAAGGAAGAAAACACCTAGCGGAAGGAAGAAAATACTGAGCGGATGACAGAAAATACTTTGCACAAGGCTATTTGAACCTTGAATATGGTTATTTGATGGAGGTAGACTGTCTATTCAATAAACGGTGTGAAGTAAGGGAGTTCGCTTAGCACCAGAACCAAATACAACCAATTTCTCCACTTGGGAAAAATGGCCTGTTGGTTCTTGTCCTGAGTTCTGAAATGTTTGTTTTGCCTTATCAACAACATTTAAGAATTTTCCCCATTTGATATATTCTAATTGAATTAGGCATTCAGCCAATACGGATAAATGTAGTATTTTAGGGGTATAAATGATTTAGAGTATGGAGAAGAAGTTCGACAGCCTTACTATTTTCGAGTTTCAGCAGCGATTCCCCGATGAGGATGCCTGCTTGGCC
>DATKVT010000062.1 GCA_035529935.1 Williamwhitmania sp.
GGCCAAGCAGGCATCCTCATCGGGGAATCGCTGCTGAAACTCGAAAATAGTAAGGCTGTCGAACTTCTTCTCCATACTCTAAATCATTTATACCCCTAAAATACTACATTTATCCGTATTGGCTGAATGCCTAATTCAATATTGTTATTATTCAAGAAATAGAATATCAGTATATTACACAAAAATATTTCACCCAAGCGTTTGTTGAAAATGAAATGGATTTATAAGTTTGATGCCTTTTTTTTATGGGTTTTTTCCTTGAAAGGAATGGCTATCTTATTAACATTGCTAAGTTTACAATTTGTGTTAGTATTTTACATTATTAGATATAGAGTAATTGGTGAGTATAGCAAGGGGAAAGACCGTTATAGTTTATCTATTGATTTACTTAAGAACAAGTTTTTCTTATTCAATACAAATGCTACACCGTTGAGTGATTGTTATTATGTTGTTAAGAAGAATGAACAAATAGTATTTAAGTTTAGGATAAAGTGTATTGATGAGGGTTATATGCATCCTTACATTTATGCGCTAAAAAATGATACTTTAATTATTGGTGATAGAAAGTTTTCACAATTAGTGCTTTTGAATATAGCAACTAATAGAGGGAGGCTATGTCTACGTGATGTAAAATTTGAGTATATTGATAAGTCCGGATTCCCTGGGGATACTAGCGTAGTTAATTATGATTTACGACGAATAAGGACTTGTTATGATAATTATTATTAGGGAAAACTATGCGGCTGTCTTCGTCCATACTACACTCAGGTAAACCGTTGAAACGGTTATGTTTCATAATCTATTTTGGGAACCCACGGTTGAACCCGTGAGCTATGGGGTTCAATGGTATGGGTGGAATGGAAGATCCAAAACGTTTTGTTCTTGTATCAAGGCCATCGCTAGCGAACCCGAGTATTCCTTCCCTCCATAGTTCTGCCGTGCCTTCGGCACTTGTTCGCCTCTAAAAATGGCAGATATCTACCATACTTTCGTCCCTTCGGGACTCATATCTACACTATGTTTGAGCGAATTAAATTCAAGTGCCGAAGGCACGGCATTATGGTAGCAAATGGGCAATAGGTTGATTTGAAGTGCCGAAGGTACGACAGGTAAACGGTTTCAACCGTGGGCTATGCATGTTGTTGAATGAACCATGCTATCTGTTCTTTGCGATGATCTCTAATTTTTTGCGATAGCTCCCTTAAGGCAGCACAATCCCCATTATTAAAATGTCGTCAACCTGCTTGTAGTGGCCCATCCAAGTTTGGAGTGCGTTGTCGAGATTTTCGTTTTGAATCGCTAGGGGTAGCTGCTGGATTTCAGCAATATACTTTTTGAGGTTGTTCTGCAGAAACTTATTTCCCTTTGGACCACCCATCTGATCCCCGTAGCCATCGCTCATGAGGTAAATTTTGTCGCCGGGGAGTATCTGTGTGGTTGCAGTTATAAAAGGTCTTCCCATCAAGGGATGGAAACCAATTGGCATCTTCTGCCCCTTTAGCTCCCACAGGTTTACTCCTTCACACTCTGTAATTAAGGTGGCGGTTTCGAACGGAATGGGGCCGTCGGCTTTACGGGCAATGAGAATGGAGTTGTAGGCGCCAGAGAAGGAGAGCATGTGGCTCTTCTTGTGGTATGAGCAGAGAGCCATGTCGATGCCGTCGAGCGGGTCGTGCGCCGAACCCGTTTGGTGCAACGTTTCCACAATGGTATCGCGCATTAGGTTGAGAATGGCTGAGGGATCGGTTAGCTGGTTGCGGGCTACCAGCTCGTTGAGCGAGGAGATTCCCAGCAGGCTCATGAACGCACCCGGAACGCCGTGCCCGGTGCAATCTGCAGCCGAGAAGAGACAATAGTCCTCCTGCTCCGAAATCCAGTAGAAGTCACCGCTAACAAACGCTTTGGGTCGGTAGAGAATAAAATGATCGGCAAAAACCCTCGATAGTGCCTGCTGGTCGGGCAGCATCACCGTTTGTATTCGTCCGGCATACCGTATGCTGTCGGTAATTACTTTCTGTTGACCTGCAATCTTGTCCCGTTGCTGGGTAGTAATCTCGTGCTGCGCCTCAATCTCCTCCTTCTGATTTAGTATCTCCCGGTTCTGCTGCTCAAGAAGCAAGTTGCTGCGCCGTTTTTCTTCGTTTCGCTTTAGCAGCAGAAAAGCAAAGGCAAGCGCTAGAATAAGTCCTGCTCCAACGGCAATGGAGATAATTTTTTGTCGCTCCAATCTCGATTGTTGCTCCGCATCGAGGTGTTGCTGCTGGAGTTCCTTGTCCTTCATCTGCTTTTCGAGCGCATATTTCTCCTCCATTTGGGTAACCTGCTGGCGGTTAAGGCTATCGCGGAGGCTCGAAAAGGCAACATACTTGCGAATGGCCTCGTCTAAATTCCCCGCCATGGAGTAGGCTAAAGTTTGACCAAGATAAATATCTTTCAAATCTTGCTTCAGATTTTGCTTGAGGGCTATCTTATCAGCTTTATCGAAGTAGGAGATTGCCTCCTTTGCTCTTTTCTGCTTAATTTTTACCAGCCCAAGATATCGGTAAAGCATTGCCAAATCGAGGCTGTCGCCAATTCTTTGTTTTATCTCCAGTGCCTGCGCAATGTTTTGTTCAGCCTTGGCGTAGCGCCCCAGCTTGTAAAGGATAATTCCATTTATACCCTTTGCCATGGCTACACCATGTTCATTACCCGATGCCACGTTGGCTATGTACACATGAAGGTTCTGCTGAAAGGCTACATCAATTTTACCAAGCATGAGGTTAATAGCAGCCTGCTCCGACATGCAAAGTATAATGCCGTTGAGGTCACCCTTACCATTATTAAGCTTCTTGTAGCCACGCAACGATTTATCCAAATATTCGAAGGCCTTTTCTGGCTCATTGGAAATACGAAACAGACGGGCAATGTTGAGGGCGGTCCATGCGATACCCTCATTGTCTTTGGTTTTTTCATAGAGGTCGAGCGCCTGAAGGCTTAGCTCAAGTGCATCTGTATACCTTCCGAACAATCTGTAAACGCTGGAAATGTTGGTTAGGCTTCTTGCAATTTCAACGGTGTCGGCAATTTCATTGCCAAGTATCAACGAATGGTTGTATGCGCTGAGGGCATCACGGTAGCTCCCCTTTAGCTGGTAAACATTGCCTATTCTGTTAAGCGCTTTTGCTTCGCTTGCCTTAACCCCCACCCGCTGGTAAAGTTTAAGAGCTCTTTGGAGATGGTTGAGGGCTGGGTCGAAATTGTTGCTCAAATACTCTAGGTAGCCAAGCGAGAAGTAGCATTCAGCTGTCAACTCGCTTATGCTTTGCTTTTGGGCTGCCTGAAGGGCTTGGTCCGCCCAGTAATACGATCGTGGTGTGTTGCTGTTCCTTTGTGTCCAACTAATTTGTAGCATCAGCGTCACCTTTTGAGCAGGGTCGGCTGTTGGGAGCTGGTTAATCAACTTTAGGGTGTCTGTTTCGTTACCTCCTGCCGAAAGAAAAAGAGGGTAAATGATTAGGGCAAAAAGTATCGAGAGAGGCTTCGTCATAGTAAATCATTTGACCGACTAATGTACACAATTGATGTTGATTTTCTATAAGTCAGCATAATTTATTAAGTAGGTTCTCTCTTTTGTGGAACTTGCCTGGTGCGAATGTTTCATCATTGCCTGCTTTTTGGTTACCTTGCCCACTGTTTACCAACGTAGTGAATTAATAAAAAGAAATAGTGATGAAAAGAGTATTGTTTTTACTTCTGCTGGCCATAGGTTTTGGAATCCCAAGTTTCTCTCAGGATATTAGCCATGGAAAAGTTGTTGAAGGGCTTTCCTTCGAAAGTAAAATTCTTAAGCAACCTGTAAACTATGCACTCTACCTTCCTCCCGATTATGATGCCTCACAGCGTCGCTATCCTGTAGTTTACCTGCTGCATGGCTATTCCGACAACCAGTCGGCTTGGATACAGTTTGGCGAAATTAACAGGATAATGGATGCAGGTATTGCCAGCGGTACCATCCCGCCCATGATTTTGGTTATGCCAAACGCCAAGGTAACCTGGTATGTGAACGATTACACTGGGAAAGTCCGTTACGAGGATATGTTTATTAAGGAGTTCATACCCTTTATTGATGCCAGCTACCACACTCGACCTACGAGGGAGTTTCGTGCCGTTGCTGGTCTTTCGATGGGTGGCTATGGCGCACTGATATATGGTTTTAAGCATCCCGACTTGTTTTCGGCATGTGCGGGCTTGAGCCCAGCGGTTCTAACCGATAAGGAGATTAAGGGCCGCCTTTTGAACAACACCTACGACCTTGATTCCGTGTATGGACCGTTGGTATCCGATAGTCTACCGCAGCATTGGTATAGTAATAGTGTGTTAACCATTGTGCAAAATATTGATCCTGCCAAGGTTGCAACCTTGCGAATTTGGATCGACTGCGGCGACGACGACCACCTAGCACGAGGAAATTCAGCGCTGCACATCCTGTTGCTCGATAAGGGTATTGCCCATGAGTATCGTGTTCGCGATGGTGGACACACCTGGAGCTACTGGCGAACTGGAATTGGTCCGGCTCTTGAATTTGTCGGTCAAGGTTTTCACCGGTAGCCAAAAAAATGCTTAAATGAAGAAAAAAAGTGATTTTATTTCTATTTTTTCCGATTATTAATTTTTTATGCCTAACTTTGTGCAAATTAATTTTTTAGTAGAATGAACAACGGAACAGTAAAGTTTTTTAACGAGACCAAAGGTTTTGGTTTTATTAAAGACGAAGATTCAGGCAATGAATACTTTGTGCACGTATCTGGCTTGAAAGATCAAGTAAGAGAAAACGACAAAGTAACTTTCGACCTTCAAGAAGGTAGAAAAGGTTTAAATGCAGTAAATGTTAAGCTAGCATAGTTTAAATACTACAAGTCATTTAAGTGCCTAGGCCTCACCTTCAGTGAGGCCTTTTTAATACGGTAAGTTGGTGGTTAATTATATTGAAGTATGGAGATCCAAAAGAATAATCCGCTGCACGGAAAAACGCTCGAGATGATACTCGTAAGCCTGGTCGACCACTACGGTTGGGAGCAACTTGGTCACCGAATAGACATTAATTGCTTCAACATTGATCCCTCCATTCAGTCGAGCTTAAAGTTTCTTAGAAAAACACCATGGGCTCGCAAAAAGGTTGAAGACCTCTACCTCGAGGTCATTGAACCCTATAATCCTTAGCATATTCTTGTAAGCACCTATCTGCAATACCAAGAAATCGATTACTTTTGCCTGTTAATAGTGTAGAACTTTTAAATAAAGCTATGGTTCAGGAGGAGTTGTTTAAAAAGCTGATTGCGCACTGCAAGGAGTATGGGTTTATTTTTCCCTCAAGTGAAATTTACGATGGGCTTAGCGCCGTGTACGACTACGGTCAAAATGGTGTAGAGCTCAAAAACAATATAAAGCGCTACTGGTGGGATGCCATGGTAAAGCTCAACGAAAATATTGTTGGGCTCGACTCTGCCATATTCATGCACCCCGAAATATGGAAGGCCTCGGGGCACGTGGGAGCGTTCAACGACCCACTAATCGATAACAAGGACTCCAAAAAACGTTACCGTGCCGACGTCCTTATCGAGGACTACATGGCTAAAATTGAAGATAAGGTTGAAAAGGAGGTTGAGAAAGCTCGCAAGCGTTTTGGCGAGACTTTTGACGAAGCCATGTTCCGCCAAACAAATCCCCGTGTACAGGAAAACCTTCAGAAGATAGAGGAGGTGAGAATGCGGATGGTGAAAACCCTTGGGGAGAATGACCTCGAAGGTGTTCGGCAGCTGATTATCGATTTGGAGATTGCATGCCCAGTTTCTGGTACCCGTAACTGGACCGAAGTTCGGCAGTTTAACCTCATGTTCGAAACAAGGATTGGCTCGGTAAGCGAGGAGGCAAACGTAATATACCTAAGGCCAGAAACAGCACAGGGAATTTTTGTGAACTTCCTCAACGTACAGAAAACGGGACGCATGAAGCTCCCATTCGGAATTGCTCAGATTGGGAAGGCCTTCAGAAATGAGATTGTTGCTAGGCAGTTTATCTTCCGAATGCGTGAGTTCGAGCAAATGGAGATGCAGTTCTTTATCCGTCCGGGTGAGGAGATGAAGTGGTACGAGCATTGGAAGCAATTCCGTATGCGTTGGCACAAGGCACTGGGCCTTGACTCGGCCAAGTATCGCTTCCACGATCACGATAAGCTGGCGCATTATGCCAACGCTGCCAGCGACATTGAGTTTGAATTCCCCTTTGGATTTAAGGAGGTTGAGGGTATTCACTCCCGCACCGACTTCGACTTGGGCAACCACCAGAAGTTCTCCGGTAAGAAGTTGCAATACTTTGACCCAGAAACCAACGAAAGCTATGTGCCATACGTGGTAGAAACCTCCATTGGGGTTGATAGAATGTTTTTACTGGTACTCTCAGCTGCCTATGTGGAAGAGAAGGTGGACGATGGTGAGCGCGTAGTGCTGAGAATTCCACCAGCCCTTGCTCCTGTTAAGGTGGCTGTGCTTCCTTTGGTGAAAAAAGATGGATTGCCGGAATTGGCTCGCAAAATAATGGATGACCTTAAGTTTGACTACAACTGCCAATACGAGGAGAAGGACACCATTGGCAAGCGCTATCGCCGTCACGATGCCATTGGAACGCCTTACTGTATAACTGTTGACCACAAATCGCTGGAGGATGGAATGGTTACCATTCGTGAGCGTGACACAATGGTACAAGAGCGCATACCTATTGAGCGTGTTCGCCAGATTGTGGAGGAGCGGGTTAGCTTTAGAGCAATATTGACAAAACTATAGCCATATTACCATGGCATAGGCCGGAGGCTCTGTTGGCTTCCGGCTTGTTTTTACCCATTAGCTGAAGCCTCTTTAAGTATTTGGAGAAAGGATTAAAATGGAGAAAACTTTGCGCAGAGTATTGGTGATTACCTACTACTGGCCGCCGGCTGGGGGTGCCGGTGTGCAGCGCTGGCTAAAGTTTGTGAAGTACCTCTCCATGATGGGCTGGGAGGCGCTGGTCTATACTCCGCTCAATCCCGAAATTCCCGTTGAGGACAGGTCGTTGCTGGACGAGATTCCGCCCGGAACAACCATTATTAAGACTCCCATTCGAGAACCTTACAATTTCTACAAGCGATTTGTGGGAATGAAGTCAACCGACCGTGTTGCTGCCAACTTTATTTCCGATGGCAGTAAGCCAAGCTTTGCCCAAAAGGTGTCGGTTTGGATTCGGGGCAATTTTTTTATTCCCGACCCGCGTGTATTTTGGGTTTTACTATCTGTGAGATTTCTTAAGGAGATGCTAGCCGAAGACCCGGTAGACCTTATCGTGACCTCAGGTCCGCCACACAGCATGCACCTCATTGGTCGTCGTCTGAAGAAGTCGCTGGGAATACCATGGGTGGCCGACTTCCGCGATCCTTGGACAAATATCGATTTTTACCATGAACTCATGCTTACCTCCATTGCCGATTCAATTCATCACCGTTTAGAGCGTAAGGTTGTTCAGACAGCTGATTTGGTTGTTACGGTGAATAAGGCCATGGAGGAAGATTTTCTTAGTAAAGGGGCAAAGAAGGTTGTGGTTATTTCCAATGGTTTCGACGAGGCTGATATGGTGGAATCCACCGCTGTTTTTGGCGAAAAGCTATCCTTTGTCCACATTGGAACATTGGGTGAAACCCGCAATCCACTGGCCTTTTGGACCGCACTAGGAGAGTTGATTCGCGAGCAGCCATCAATAGCTGAGCATATTTTGGTGAAGTTGGTTGGTAAAGTTGACCACTCCGTTACCCAGGTTGTGGCGAAAAATGAACTTGCTAACCTAGTGGAGTACGTTACTTACATACCTCACATGGAGGCCATTAAGGAGCAGCAAAACGCAGGTATATTGCTTCTGCTGGTAAACAACACACCAACGGCAAAGGGTATTGTGACAGGAAAACTTTTTGAATACCTGGCAACAGGACGTCCCATTTTGGCCATCGGTCCCAAGGACGGGGAGATGGCAGATATTTTGCATCAGACAAAGGCTGGGAAGGTATTCGATTTTGACGAAGTGAATGAAATAAAGCAATACATTGTAGGCGCATTGGAGCAATTTAGAAAAGGGTTGCTGGTTGTTGAACCACAGGATTTGGCGCTATACTCCCGAAAGGAGTTGACCCGCAAGCTGGCAATGGTAATGGAGGAGGTAGTGGAGCAACACAAGTTAAGGTGATGCCATTGTTATTATTAACCCTTTTTCCAAGGAGTGATTTTTTTGAAACAGTAGATATTTTTTAGGCTAATTGTTATGCAGAAAATTCTTACCGTTGTTGGTGCCCGTCCTCAATTTATTAAAGCAGCTGCAGTAAGTCGCAGGCTAAAAGAGGTGGGTATAGAAGAGGTGCTGGTGCATACGGGCCAGCATTTTGACAAAAATATGTCAGAGGTTTTTTTCAACGAGATGGAGATTCCAAAGCCACACTACAACCTCGATATCCATAGCCTTACCCATGGCGCCATGACGGGGAGAATGATGGAGCATATCGAAACGGTTTTGCTGAAGGAGCGTCCCGATGGTGTTATGGTTTTTGGCGACACCAACAGTACTCTTGCAGGAGCGTTGGCCGCCCGCAAGTTACACATACCTGTAGTGCATGTCGAGGCGGGTCTCCGCTCGTTCAACATGGATATGCCGGAGGAAATTAATAGGATACTCACCGATCGAATCTCAAACGTGCTGTTTTGTCCAACTGACGCCGCTCTGGCCAATCTCAAGCTCGAGGGATATGATAACTTCAACATCAAAATTGAGAAGAATGGCGACGTGATGCAGGATGCAGCCCTCTTTTATTCTGAGAGAGCGGCTCAGCTCTCAAACATCATTCAACAGTTAGAGTTGAAGGGTAAACCTTTTGTGCTTGCCACAGTTCACCGTCAGGAAAATACCGATAATCCTGAGTTGCTGCGCTCGTTAATTGGTGCCTTGAATAAAATAAACAAGGAGATTACTGTTGTTGCACCCCTGCATCCTAGAACGCTGGGTATGACCGCCAAGGAGAGGATTGTGCCAGAATTTAAGGTTGTTGAACCGGTTGGCTACTTCGACATGGTTGAACTGCTTAAGGCCTGTAGCTTGGTTATGACCGATAGCGGTGGTGTGCAGAAGGAGGCTTTCTTCTTTGGAAAAAACTGCGTTACGCTGCGCGAACAAACAGAGTGGGTGGAGTTGGTTGAAGGAGGCTACAACATGCTTGCTGGTGCCAATGATGAACTCATCTATAAGGGATTCAAGGAGATGATGTTGAGGAAAAACGATTTTTCTGTGAATCTTTATGGGAAAGGGAAGGCAGCACTTAAGGTTGCTCAAACTCTCTTAGCATGGACAGTATAACTGCCAGCTTAACACACGGATAAACCATAACTAAATTTAGTACACAGGTAATCTTAATATTGGTTAAATATCGCTGAAAGTTAAATTGCTATTGCTTTGGCGAGTAAAAATAGGTTACCTTAGTATGTTGAAAACTGAATAATAATGCAACGGGTTGATGGCTTACCAACTGCTGGAAAGCGTTCAACTTGAATTTTTTACTGTGGACACATTGTTGAACAACTAACCTGTTACTAGCGTGAAAAACAACCTGCTTAAATCATTTTGGCCACACATTGTTGCCGTTGCAAGTTTCTTGGCCATTTCGTATGCCTACTTCTACCCTCAGCTCTCCGGACAAGTGCTCAGTCAGCACGACAATAAGATGTACATTGGTATGTCGAAGGAGATTAGCGACTTTAGAGCAAAAACTGGCGAGGAGGCATTGTGGACAAATAGTATGTTTGGCGGAATGCCAGCATACCTAATCTCTACCGTTTACAAAACCAACCTTTTAAAGTATGTCGAAAATGTTATCCAGATAGGGCAACGTCCCGCAGCCTACATTTTTGTGACCATGCTAGGGTTTTACATCCTGCTGCTTGCCTTTGGTGTTGATTGCTGGCTTGCGCTGGTGGGGGCTGTCGCATTTGGGTTTTCGTCGTACTTCTTCATAATACTGCAGGCCGGGCACAACTCCAAGATGGATGCCCTTAGCTACATTGCCCCCATGATTGCGGGAATATGGCTTGCCTATCGGGGGCGCTACCTGCTGGGGGCCGCATTGGCCGGTCTCTTTCTGGGGCTTGAAATTAATGCAGGGCACCTGCAAATTACCTACTACGGTGCCATTCTTGTGCTGTTTTTAATTGGCTACATCGTATACCACACCGTTAAGCATAAAACATGGGATAAGTTTGTTAAGGGCTCGGCGGTTCTTATTGTTGCTTCAATTTTGGCCATAGGTGCCAACTTCTCGTCGCTATGGTTTACTTACGATTACGGAAAGGATTCTATAAGGGGGAAGAGCGAGCTCACCCACAACAAGGATAACCAAACCTCTGGGCTCGACAAGGATTATGCCACCGCCTGGAGTTACGGGAAGTGGGAAACCTTCGACCTCTTTATTCCAAACCTGATGGGAGGGAGTTCCATGAACGGCGTGGGTACCGACGGCAAACTATATAAAACATTGTCTTCAAGTGGTGTGCCTAATGCTGCTGAAATTGCACAATCGGTACCTGCTTACTGGGGCCCTCAGCCTATGACTTCTGGACCTGTTTATCTTGGAGCCATTGTGGTCTTTTTCTTCTTTTTCGGAATGTTTTTCCTGCGTGGAAGCCTGAAATGGTGGCTGCTAGGTGCTACTGTTTTGGCCATTATGCTTGCGTGGGGAAATAATCTAATGCCTCTTACCAACTTTTTCCTCGACCATGTTCCCGGTTACAATAAGTTCCGAACCGTTAGCATGATTTTGGTGATTGCCGAGTTCACGGTTCCATTTATTGGCTTTCTTGCCTTAAAGCCAATTGTTTCAGGCGATTTTGACAAGAACCAATTTCTTCATGCATTTAAGTGGAGCCTTTCTATAACAGCAGGCATTGCACTTTTCTTCCTGCTATTTGCAGGTGGCATCTTCGACTTTAATACCAGCTTCGAAGCACAATGGCCGCATAATATCGCTGAAGCGCTGTGGTCCGATAGAGCCTCCATGCTCAAGGCCGATGCTTTTAGGTCGCTTGTATATGTGCTGCTTGCTGCAGGATTGTTGCTGGCCTATGTTTACAAGAAGGTAGATAAAAAGGTGTTTATACTAGGCTTGCTGGCGCTAATTTTAATGGACATGTGGACCATTAACAATCGCTACCTCAATAGCAAGAATTTTGAGATGGCCTCGCAGGCAAGTGTTCCGTTTACCCCTTCAAGTGCAGATTTGCAAATTCTAAAGGATACCAGTCCCGACTACAGAGTTTATAATCTTACCGTTTCCCCATTCAACGATGCCTCCACCTCCTATTTTCATGAATCTATAGGAGGATATCATGGTGCAAAGCTTCGGAGATATCAGGAGCTCATCGACCATCAGATTTCTGAAGGGAATATGGCTGTGCTCAATATGCTCAACACGCGTTACTTTATCGTGAAAGGACAAAATGGACCAGAGGCTCGGTTTAACCCCGCTGCACTTGGCAATGCTTGGTTTGTTGATACCCTTAAGGTGGTTCCCAATGCAGATGAGGAGATGGATGCACTTACCCACTTCAGCCCGGCCACAGAGGCGGTGGTTGACCAGCGTTTTGCTTCCCAGTTTACAAAGGTTACTTTTGCAGCAGATACGGCAGACCATATTGAACTTACAAGCTACGAACCCAATAAGCTTGACTACAAATATAATCTCGCAGCTGACCGTCCGGCGGTATTCTCTGAAATATACTATGCAAAAGGATGGCATGCCTCCATCGATGGTAAACCAGCACCGCATTTTCGTGTAGATTATGTGCTACGCGCCATGATGCTGCCAGCTGGAGAGCATCAGGTGGAGTTTGTATTTAAGCCGAAGATGTTTGCAATTGGTAAAAATATCGACTTGGTTTCGAGTTTAATTCTTATTCTGGCTGTTTTTGGAGCACTGGGCTTTGAGTTGTTTCGCTACCTTAAGAATTAGGAATAATTTGTTAGAAAATGAGAAAAGGCGAAGGACAGCAGGTTAATGCAAAGAGAAGTTTACGGTCCTCATACTTGAGTTCTATAATTAGCATAGCCTTGGTGCTTTTCACGTTGGGGGTTGTGGGGCTTTTGCTATTGCACGCAAAGCGGCTCTCCGATTTTGTAAAGGAGAATATTAGTTTTTCTGTGGTGCTGAATGAGGATGTAAAGGAAGTTGATGCTGCCGTTCTTCAGAAGTCACTCGATGCCTCGCCCTACGTAAAAAGCACAAACTTCATTTCCAAGGACGATGCGGCCAAGATAATGAAGGAGCAGCTTGGTCAAGACTTTGTTCAATTTCTTGGCTACAATCCGCTGGGGGCATCAATTGAGGTACGCTTAAAGGCTGATTACGCTAATACTGACTCAATTTCAGTAATTGAAAAAGACCTTAAGGCGTTCAATCAGATAAAGGAGGTAAACTACCAAAAGTCGCTGCTCGACCTTGTAAACGATAATGTGCGCGAGATAAGCTTGATTGTTTTGGCGTTTAGTGCGCTTTTACTTTTTGTGTCGCTGGTGCTTATCAACAATACTATTCGGCTCTCTGTGTATGCACGACGGTTTTTGATTAATACTATGCGGTTGGTTGGCGCCACCAATGGCTTTATTCGACGTCCTTTTCTTTTGCGAGGCATTTTGCACGGTGTTTATGCCGGTGTCATTGCCGATTTACTTTTACTTGCACTAATTTGGTTTGGGCAGGAGCAGGTGAAGCAAATTCTTGATATTGCTGATCTGAATATACTTATGGTCCTTTTTAGTGCAGTTTTGTTTGTTGGTGTTGCCATAAGCTACACCTCAACTTTTTTTGCCGTTCGTAAATTTTTGAGGCTCAAAGTTGATGACCTCTACTACTAGTATGTTAACTTTGTAAAAAATATTGCTATGGCACAGAAGGAGATTAAGAACAATGAGGTTGAGGGTAAGAAATTTGATTTCGCCCTTGGTTTTGAGAACTACAAGTTGCTACTCATTGGTTTTGCAATTATTATTCTTGGCTTTATACTCATGTATGGTGGAGGTAGCCAAGATCCCAAGGTTTTTAGTTACGACATATTCAGCTTTAGGCGGATAACTGTTGCCCCAATTGTGGTTATGTTTGGCTTCCTGTTTGAAATCTATGCCATTATGAAGAAGCCAAAGGAGGAAAAAAGTAAATAACTGTCACTTTTTTGTTTAGATAAATGTCTCCTATTTAATAGGGGATTATAGGTGTGTCGTGTTAATTCCACTCAAAAGGATTAGGATTTAGAGTAATAAACGTAACACTTTTTTTAAAGTGTTAAAATGAGGGGTACTGGCAGTTTGGGAACGGTTGAGGTTGTAAATTTAGCGGCGTACGAGGGTATCCCAGTCAATACGGTCGGGGAGAACGTTCAGGAAACAGGTGCATTTCTAATTGTAGATAAACCCTATAGGTGGACCTCCGCTGATGTAGTGCGTAAAGTTAAGGTTTTGCTTAGGCAGCATTACGGATTGCGAGATGTTAAAGTTGGCCATTCTGGCACGTTGGACCCGCTTGCGACGGGGGTCCTTATTATCTGCCTAGGAAGAAAGGCTACAAGGCTTGCCGAAGCACTTCAGAGTCACCCAAAAACTTATTATGCCGGTGTTATGCTTGGTGCAACAACACCTTGCTTTGATCTTGAGAAGGAGGTTGATAAAGTTTACCCATGGGAGCACATTACTCGCGAAAAGGTTGAGGAGGCTCTTTCAACCCTAGTTGGGGAGCAGGAACAGATACCACCAATATTCTCAGCCAAGATGGTAGAAGGGCATCGTGCCTATAAAATTGCGCGTAGAGGCGAGGAGGTTGAAATGAAGCCAAACCTCATCACCGTTTGGGAAGCCCACATTGACTCCATTGAATTGCCATTGGTGAATGTGGTTCTAACTTGCAGCAAAGGGACCTATGTACGAGCTTTTGCTCGTGATTTAGGTGAGAAGTTGGAGAGCGGAGCACACCTTGTTTCGCTCCGAAGGTTGTCGAGCGGACAGTTTACCGATGCGAGATCGCTAACGCTTGAGGTGCTGGAGAAAAAATTTACAGAAAAATTTGCGGCTGAGTGAAACAAGTGAAAAAACTTCTCGTATAACGCTCAGTATATAAAAATACAAATTCAACTTTTATGAAATTATCCCAATTTAAGTATAACCTGCCGCCAGAACTTATTGCCAAGAATCCGGCCGAGCACAGGGACGAATCTCGTTTGATGGTGCTTAATCGTGCAACAGGGAAAATAGATCACCTCATCTTTAAGGAGATAATTAACTACTTTGACGAAGGAGATGTGATGGTTTTCAACAATACGAAGGTGTTTCCAGCGCGGTTATATGGCAACAAGGAGAAAACTGGGGCAGAGATAGAGGTATTTCTACTTCGGGAACTCAACCGTGAGCAGCGACTTTGGGACGTATTAGTTGACCCCGCTCGAAAAATTAGAATTGGAAATAAGCTTTACTTTGGTGAAGACGATACGCTGGTAGCCGAGGTTATTGACAATACCACCAGCCGTGGCAGGACACTCCGCTTTTTGTTTGATGGAAATTACGATGAGTTTAAGGCTACACTCTACCGGTTGGGAGAAACTCCGCTTCCAAAGTTTATTCGACGCAACGTGGTACCAGAAGATAGGGAACGCTACCAAACCATTTTTGCTAAGCACGAAGGCGCCGTGGCTGCTCCTACTGCTGGATTGCATTTTAGCCGTGAGTTGCTTAAGCGGCTGGAGATTAAGGGTGTTAATATGGCTGAAATTACACTTCATGTTGGATTGGGAAATTTTAGAACCGTAGATGTAGAAGACCTAACCAAACATAAGATGGACAGTGAGCAGATTCGTATTTCTGATGATGCGGTCTCAACTGTAAATAAGGCCAAGGAAAATAAACGAAATGTTTGTGCCGTTGGAACCACCGTGCTTCGTACGTTAGAAACCTCCGTTACCACCGATGGATATTTGAAACCCTATGAGGGTTGGACCAACAAGTTTATTTTCCCTCCATATGAGGTTCTAGTTCCAAATAGGATGATCTCCAACTTCCACTTGTCGCAATCGACTTTACTTATGATGGTGTGTGCTTTTGGTGGCTATGACCGCATAATGGAGGCCTATCGAGAAGCGGTGAAGGAGAAGTATAGGTTTGGAACCTATGGAGATGCTATGCTAATTATTTAGCAATTAAATATTTCCCTATTTAAATTAAAGATGCTCTCCCGGGCATCTTTTTTGTTTTTTCTTTGTGAACGAAATAGCATGACAGTTGTTTCTACGCGGACATATTTGTTTAATTGTATGCTAAACATTCCAATTACTACACAGAAGCGCATCGTTATTGTTGGTTCCGGTTTTGCAGGACTAACCCTTGCTCAAAAATTAAAATACTCGGGTTACCAAGTGGTGCTCATTGATAAGAACAACTACCACCAGTTTCAACCCCTGCTTTACCAAGTGGCCACCGCCGGATTAGAACCTAGGGATATCTCATTTCCCCTCCGGAAGATTTTTCAAAAGTTTAATAATACGTTCATTCGTATTGCTGAGGTATCGAAGATCGACACTCAGGAAAAGGTGGTTACCACTTCTCTTGGAACGGTACATTATGATTATCTAGTCCTGGCCAATGGGGCATCGACCTCGTTTTTTGGGATGAAGAGTGTTGAGGAGCACTCCATTCCCATGAAAAGTGTGGCGGAGGCCTTGGTATTACTGAACAGCATTTTACATAATTTTGAGGATGTGCTGGTTACGTCCGATCAAGAGGTGAGGGAGTCGGAGATGAACATTGTTGTTGTTGGAGGAGGCCCCACAGGCGTGGAACTTTCCGGCGCATTGGCCGAAATGAAGCGGTATGTTTTCCCAAAAGATTACCGTGAGTTGGACTGCAGCAAAATACGAATAGTTTTAGTTGAGGCCGCCGACCAATTGCTCAATGGGATGTCGGCTGCCTCTTCAAAAAAGGCTGAGAAGTTCTTGCAAAAGTTAGGCGTGGAGATACTGTTGTCAACGCAGGTTGTGGACTATAATGGTCGGCTGGTTTCTTTTAAATCAGGTGAAAGTATTAGAACCAAAACGCTGGTTTGGGCGGCAGGTATTACTGCAAACTTATTAGAGGGTGTTCCCACATCTTCGGTGGTGCGGGGAAGGCGCCTGCTTTGCGATAGCGTTAACCGTCTGCAAAATGCCAACGACATCTTTGTTCTTGGTGATACTGCTTATATTACCAACGAAAAGTGGCCCAATGGACATCCTCAGGTTGCACAGGTCGCCATACAGCAGGCGCGAAATTTGGCGCGAAATTTTGTTAGACTTAAAAAAGGCCAACCATTAAAACCATTCCGATACAGTGATTATGGCTCTATGGCTACCGTTGGTCGCAATAAGGCGGTGGTGGATCTGCCATTTGCACACTTTCAAGGGCTTTTTGCTTGGATCCTTTGGATGTTTATTCACCTTCGTTCCATATTTGGGCTGAAGAACAAGATTCAGATATTTATCAATTGGGTTTGGAGCTACCTCACCTACGACCAAAGCCTTCGGCTAACCTTTCTACCCAAAGATTTTCGATTTAGAACCAAGGCTTAACCTTTTATGATTTTTTGAAGCAGGTCCCTGTATTCTAGTGCAAACGATATGAAATTGTTGGCATCTTTGAGTTCTAGCTTCTAGCAGATGTTGGTCAGGTGATTCTCAATAGTTTTATGGCTAGTCATATGTTTGTAGGCTATTGGTAGTTTCGGTTAGCCAAGGCATGGCTTTGGTTTTGCGATTCCGGTTTTATACCCCCACCAAGCTCCCACTAAGTGTGGGAGGCGTCTGCTTGGCAAGTTTGTTTCCTAATTGATAAGGTTAAGCCAAACTTTGGTTTTTTGTCACTTATTACTATTCAATCACCTGTCACTATCAAAGGTTGTTGGCTATAGACCTTAGACTATAGGTAAACTACTGCACAACTCCGGACCTCCGGACTTCTTCCTACTATCCTTTGTTTGCTGCAATGCTCTGTTTCTGCGGAACGGTTTTTAGCAAGGCAAATGCATTAAGCTTGCTGCTCGACCCAACCGGGCCGAGATCAGCGGTGCCTTTTTCCAGTATTTCTACGGCCTTTTGCAGCGTATTGTCAATTTCGCTGATGATTGGGTAGAATCCGTCGTTGTCGAGAATATCGCGGGCTATATAGGCCTTCAGCTGCGTTTCAATAATTTTACCGCTTGCCTTGAGCTCACCTGGCTTTGGCGTGACCTTGTTTTTTCGGGCATACTCCTCAAATCCCTTCAGCAAACCAAGCGTGTTGAGGTAGGCTTCGAGTGACTTCACTGTTTTATACTTTTGAAGAGTGGCTCGCTTGGAGTCGGTGATGCTGAAAGCATAGCGATAAATGAGGTTCTTTGCCGATACTATTCTAAAGTAGCGATTAATACCAACGGTATCGAGCGGCACAAATACGTCGGGCATGATACCTCCTCCTCCGTAAACAATCTTGCCTCCAGGAGTTTTGTATTTGAGTGAGTCGGCAAACTTAATAGAATCGACCTGCTCAAATTCGCCGTGAAGATAACGGTTGGTGATATCCATGTAGTATTCATCCTCAGAGCCATAGGTGTAGTGCTTCTGAATACTTCTACCAGTTGGTGTGTAGTATCGCGCTACTGTAAGCCTTAGCGCGGAGTTGTCGGAAAGGGGAATTTGCTCCTGAACTAGGCCCTTCCCAAAGCTCCGACGACCAACGATAGTTCCTTTATCGTTGTCCTGAAGTGCACCGGCAAGAATTTCGCTGGCAGAGGCCGAGAACTCATCGATGAGGATAACGAGCCTGTCGTTCATGCAGCTTGATTTTGCATCGGAATAGAGATTCTGCCTTGGGCGCGCCTTACCTTGGGTGTAAACAATAAGCTTGCCTGCTGGCAGAAACTCATTGGCTATCTCTACGGCTTGGTCGAGATAGCCACCGCTGTTGCCTCTAAGGTCGAGTATCATGCCCTTCATGCCTTCCTTGTGTAGCTTGTTGGTAGCATCCATGAATTCTTGGTAGGTTGTTCGGGCAAAGCGGGCAACCTTGATGTAGCCAATCCAATTGTTAATCATGTAGGCGGCATCGATGCTGTAGATTGGAATTTTATCGCGAGTAATAGTAAAGTCGATCAACTCTTTAACTTCGCTTCGCTTAACACCAATTTTAACTTTGCTGCCGTTAGGGCCACGCAGCTTTTTAACAATGCTATCCTGATTCATTTTAACCCCTGCAATGGTTTTCCCGTTTACTGTCACAATGCGATCTCCGGCCATTACACCCACCTTTTCAGAAGGACCTCCAGGAACAGTTGATATTACAACCACTGTATCATTATTAACGCTGAAGTGAACTCCAATGCCACTAAATTCTCCGTCCAGCGGTTCGTTAACTGCTGCCAACTTATCAGCAGGGATGTAGACTGTGTGTGGATCTAAATCCTTTGCTATGGCCTCAATTGCTTTCTCTTCCAGGTTGGCGGTGGAAACGGTGTCGACATATTCGTCGTGTATAAGCTTAATAACGTCTTCAAGCTTGTTGGAGCCCGAGTTTGGGAAGAAGAGGGTTGTGGGCGTTTGGTTTTTCTTCAGTCCGAAACCAAGAAATATTCCTATTACTACTGCAATGGCAAGCAGCAGTGGGAGCCAAATTTGACGCTTTGTATTTTGGTAGTTCATCGAGGGTGGTTTTAAAGTAATATGTGGTCAACGGTTATTCCGGCGCGCTCCAGTAGCGCAAGCCCGTCGGTATTGTGATACTTTTCAAGAAAAACAACCCGCTTTATTCCTGCCTGAATAATTAATTTAGAGCATTCGAGGCAAGGAGATGCGGTAATGTATAGGGTGGCACCATTGCTGCTGTTGTTGCTTTTGGCCACCTTGGTAATAGCGTTGGCTTCGGCGTGCAATACATAAGGTTTGGTATTTCCATCCTCATCCTCACACACATTCTCAAAACCGGATGGCGTGCCGTTATAGCCGTCGGAGATTATCATTTTTTCTTTCACAATAAGGGCACCAACTTGCCTTCTGGTGCAGTAGGAGTTGGTTGCCCAAATCTGCGCCATCTCAAGGTAGCGCTTGTCGAGTTGTACCTGTTTTTCCCCATTAGGGAAGAAGTTTGTGTCTTCCATTTTTCTTGTTTTGGGTACAAAAAAACCCTCAAAAATTGAGGGTTTAGGTTATTAATGTACCCGGAGCCGGGATCGAACCGGCACGATATTGCTACCATTGGTGTTTGAGACCAACGCGTCTACCAATTCCGCCATCCGGGCATTACATTAAGAACATTGGGTGTGCGAAGATAATTAATAGTTTCAAGCCATCAAAATATTTTTTTCTTCGCACTGTCTACCTTCCCTCTTATATTCTGCTTAACTAGTTCTAACGCTGTGGTTTTAATCCCTTCCAAATCCATACCGCATTCTCGGTAAAGGTCTGCTGGAGTGCCATGGTCGATAAATCGGTCTGGAATTCCTATTCTTACCACCCGAGGCATGCTCTCCTTGGAGCTAAAGTATTCGATTACAGCACTTCCAAAACCTCCCGCGAGGGAGCCATCCTCTATTGTGATCACATTTTGGAAACGGAGCCGAACCTCTTCTAGTATCTCCTCATCCAACGGTTTTATAAACCGCATATTGTATACTGCAACTTCAACGTCCATAAGCGATAGTTCCTCGGCGGCCTTAAGGGCAACATTACCCAAGGGACCTAGGCTGAGAATTGCCAATTGCAAACCATCGCGTAGTAATTTGCCCTTCCCGACTTCAATTTTTTTGAACGGTTTTATCCAATCTACCGTTTCGCCACGCCCTCTTGGGTAGCGAATAACCCACGGACCCTGACCGTTGAGCTGTGCCGTGTACATCATGTTGCGTAACTCCTCTTCGTTGAGGGGCGATACAATGGTGAGGTTGGGAATGGTTCTAAGAAACACGAGGTCGAAAACGCCATGATGGGTTGCGCCATCCTCACCAACAATGCCGGCCCTATCGAGACAAAGAACTACCTGTAGCTTTTGTAGAGCAATGTCATGAATTATTTGGTCGTAGGCCCTTTGCGAAAAAGAGGAGTAGATGTTGCAAAATGGGATAAGGCCTTCTGCTGCCATGCCTGCGGCAAACGTAGCGGCATGCTGCTCGGCAATGCCCACATCAAAGGCACGGTCGGGCATCTTATCCATAAGCAAATTCATGGAACAGCCGCTGGGCATGGCGGGGGTAACCCCAACTATTTTTGAATTGGCCTGTGCTAACTCCACCAGCGTTTCACCAAACACATCCTGAAACTTGGGTGGAAGCGGTGTGATGGGCTGTAAAGCTATGGGCTCACCAGTTATCCTATCAAAAATTCCAGGTGCATGAAATGCTGTTTGATTTTCCTCTGCCGGTTTGTAGCCTTTTCCCTTAACGGTAACGCAATGCAGCAACTTTGGACCCGGGATGTCTTTTAAGTCGTTTAGAATCTTAACTAG
>DATKVT010000063.1 GCA_035529935.1 Williamwhitmania sp.
GGCCAAGCAGGCATCCTCATCGGGGAATCGCTGCTGAAACTCGAAAATAGTAAGGCTGTCGAACTTCTTCTCCATACTCTAAATCATTTATACCCCTAAAATACTACATTTATCCGTATTGGCTGAATGCCTAATTCAAAAGATGAATTTGAATGTTGAAAATTACTGGGAATAAAAAATTAGCGACTATTTAAATACTGTTTTCATGTTAGTTTAATTCAACTTAATGTCATAAATTTGAATAGGTAACAATAAATCATACCCTATGAAAACTATACAAAAACCGGTTCTATCCATTATCCTTGCCGCGGTATGGATAAGCTTGTCGGAATTTGTGAGAAACGAGCTGTTGTTTAAATCATACTGGACTGCGCACTACCAATCGCTTGGGCTTGTTTTCCCATCGGAACCCATCAATGGGGCCATGTGGGGCGTATGGTCGCTGCTTTTTGCCATTGCCATCTTTGTTATTGCAAAAAAGTTTACCCTAACACAAACTACGCTGCTGTCGTGGTTTGTAGCCTTTGTTTTAATGTGGGTAGCGGTGGGCAACCTTGGCGTACTGCCCTATAGTTTGCTTTACTATGCAGTGCCACTAAGTCTTTTGGAGGCATTTGTTGCTGCGCTAATCATAAAGAAGTTGGCTTAACATTTTTGCGACCATAAATCATGACCTTATTCTATGAAACCAACTCTATTCCTTCTTCTAATTTTATCCCCGCTATTCTCCTTTGGACAGGATTGGGCCCCGGTTGGAGCCAAGTGGGTTTACGATCACGATTCTGGTCTGAGTCAATACCTCACAACCATTGAGTCGGTTAAGGATACCACCGTTATGGGCAAGGTGTGCAGGCAGCTGGTTAATCGCGAAATAGACGAGCTGATGCGGCAGGATGGTTCCTACTACTGGGATACCTCCTTGGTTTCCACGGACTATATCTACCAATCGAACGATACGGTGTACCATTTCAACCAATTTGAGAGCACATTTTATCCGCTTTACCTCCTCAATGTGGCCACCAACGATACCGTGCTGATTAGAAGAAGCAAGGCCCAGTGCGACGAGAATGAGTATTTCTGCTCCCGCTTTGAGTACGTGGTTGATGATATTTCTACCATGTCACTGCAGGGGCAAACCTTAAAGGTAATCTACAACTCCGCCACCGATTCCGCCGAGTGGGTATTTAACCGCTCCTTCGTTGGCGAAAGCTATCCAATTGTGGAGCGCATCGGTTCGCTAAAATACCTCTTTGGCGTAAGTAGAAATTTTGCAATGGAGGGTGGTATTAAGTGCCTACGCTGCTACACCGATGCCAACATCTCCTACAAAGCCGACTATTGGGACAAGGATTGTGACTATCTACCACCGCTGAATGGACCCTCAACCATTGGTGAAATCAAAGCCGATCAATTGTTGGTGAGTCCCAATCCATTCAGCTTGGTTATTCGGTTTGGAGGTGGTGTGGCTGTTACCTACCAACTCTACAATTCGTTGGGCAAGCTGCTGCTTAAGGGCAACGGCACGGAGATAAATACCTCTTCACTGCATAAGGGTGTCTATCTACTTCGGATAGCTCGAGATGGTGGAGCAACAAAAACAGTGAGGGTGGTGAAGGAGTAGCCCAATGGATGTTTACTTCATCTAAAGTTGAAAATGATATCGGCAATGTTATTCTCTGCTATAATATATTGAGGACTAGTAGCCTGAAAATGTATTAACTTTGCAAAACAATCAACTGAGCGCCATGGAAACGCGAGAGATATTACATGCAATTATGCAACTTCCTATAAGCAAGCGAATGCTTATTGTTGAACAGACTTTAAAGACTATTAGGGAGAGCGAGACTCAAAGTAAGATGCTTATTGCTGCAGATGCATTGCTTGAGGACTATAAGAATGACAAGGATTTAACCGCCTTTACTCAACTTGATTATGAATCATTTTATGAGGCAAGGTGAGATTTGGCTAATTAATCTTGACCCAACGGTCGGTGCTGAAATTAAGAAAACACGGCCTGCTATTGTGGTAAATGACAACTCCTTGGGTAAACTGCCTCTTAAAATAATTGTTCCTTTAACAGACTGGAAACAGCGCTATGAAATTGCGCCATGGATGGTAAAAGTTTCACCCGACCAAGAAAATAACCTTGCCAAGGAATCCGCTGTCGACTGTTTTCAAATTCGTTCCGTATCCGAAGCTAGATTTATAAAAAGAGTGGGTAGGGTTAATGCAGATAATTTTGACAGTATAAAGGAGGCCCTCTCCAAGGTATTGACGATCGAAACGTTTTAGTAATTTGAGCAAGAGATTCTCTATGTTGCTCCCTGCCACTGCTAACTCCGTCACGCGTAACTTATAGTCACCAGTCACCTTTTCTACCCAAAAACTTCTATTTTCGCAAGAAAAAGAGGTTGTGATTCCAGCAGGATGCGTTGAGCAGTGCCGTGGTTGCAAGCACCGCGAGTGGAGCGAGGAGGAGAGCCTTCAGCAGAAGTATAATTTTCTGGCTGCCCGACTAGCTCCATGGAGCAGCGTGCTACAGCCCGTGGTTTCGGTTCATGGCGCAGCGCGATGGGGTTACCGCTCCAAGGTCACACTTTCGGCAGCCTATTTAAATAGTTCTTGGCTGCTGGGTATGCTCTCCCGTGATGAGCTTATTCCCATTCCAAATTGTCCGGTTCATGCTCCAATTATTAACAGCGTAGCCTCCATCCTTTCTGCAGTAATGCCTCCAGCAGAGGAGTTACCTCTCGCTTTTATAGTGCAGTCTGCATCTCAAGTGGTGATGGTGGTAAGGGCACGTCAGGTACCTGATTGCAGCTGGCTTACACCACTGGTTGAGACCGAGTTAAGGAGCGTTGGTGTGGAGGGGCTCTGGCTTCACTGCAACTTTGCAGCGGGGAAGCGCATGTTTGAGAAGACGCCTTTAATGCTGCTCTTTGGGCAACCGCGGTCGCAGGATGAGATGGAGCTGTGGTATGGTCCAGGTGCTTTCCAGCAGCTAATTCCGTCGCTCTACCATCAGTCCCTGGCTGAGGCGGCTCGTTTTCTGGCCCCCGACGTCAACCATTCGGTGGTGGATCTCTACTGTGGGACAGGGGCATCCATGCGGCAGTGGCGGAGGCTGGGGGCTCCCGTACTTGGTGTGGAGTTGGGTGGTGAGGCGGTGGCCTGTGCCGGGCTTAACGTTCCCGATGCTGTAGTGCTTCGCGGTGCCTGTCGCCATCGGGTTCCACAGGTTGATAGGTGGGCCATGGAGCAGCGCGAGAAGGGCCAACGGCTGCTACTTTACGTTAACCCACCGCGTACCGGACTTGAGCCGGAGGTGCTTAGCTGGATTGTTGATAAGGGCCGTCCCGACCGCTTGGCCTACCTCTCGTGCAGTGCAGGAACGCTGGCAAAAAACTTATCGGTGCTAGCAGAGCATGGTTACAGGGTGGAGCAGCTCGTTCCCTTTGATTTTTTTCCACAAACTATTCATGTGGAGTGCTTGGCGCTGCTTAGGAGGGGAGATTAACAGACAAAAAAATGGAGTATGTTGCCATACTCCATTTTCAATTTTAACAAAGTTTGCCTTGAAATTTCTTGATGGCAATTATATCGCCTTCGTCTTTTCGGCCAGCCACTCCTTTAGCTCGGGAACCAGCCTTGGCGATAGCGCATCGTAAACCTTTTGGTGATAGGCGTTGAGCCAGTCCAGTTCAGCCTTGGAGAGCATCTCCTTCTTTACCGGTTTAAGGTCAATGGGGCAAAGGGTAACCGTTTCCCACTTCAGAAAGCTGCCAAAATCGTTGGTTTCGGATGGAACACAGGCAATGAGGTTTTCAATGCGGATACCGTGTTTGCCAGCGCGGTATACCCCCGGCTCATCGCTGCAAACCATGCCCGGCTGAATAGTTACCGAATTCTCCTCCAGCCTGATGCTTTGCGGTCCTTCGTGAACGTTGAGGAAGAAGCCAACGCCGTGTCCGGTGCCATGACCATAGTTGAGGTGGTGGTAGAGGAGCGGTTGGCGTGCCAGCATATCGAGGTTGGAGCCTCGAGTATTGCGCGGAAAAACGGCCATTGCCAAACCAATCATGCCACGTAGCACTAAGGTGTAGTCAACCATCTCCTCCTCATTGGGCTTCGACAGGTGAATGGTGCGGGTGATATCGGTGGTGCCGTTGCGGTATTGGCCGCCGCTATCGATAAGCAGAAATCCTTTGGGCTTTATCTTTGAGCTGGTTTCTGGTGTTGCAGAGTAGTGTACAATGGCACCATGCTCACCGTAACCCACAATGGATTCAAAACTTTCACCCATAAATCCGGGTTGTTTGGCTCTGCAATCCCTGAATTTTTCTCCAACAGACAGCTCGGTGAGCGTGTTGCTGGCTGCAGTGGTTTCAATCCAATGGAGTGCCTCCACCAGCGCCAAGCCATCGTTTACCATGGCGTCGCGAATACCGGCCAGCTCAGCCTCCGTTTTGCATGCCTTGGCCATGGTTACCGGCGAAAGTTGCCTAATGATTTTGCAATCCTCCGGTATCATACCTGCCGTGGCATGGCTGGTGCGAGCAGGGTCGATAAGCACGCGCTCTTTTTTTGAGAAGTTCTTCACCACATGGCTTAGCTCTTCATATTCGAAGATATGAATTTCGGCAACCTTCAGCTTGCGTGTTACCACTGGCGGAAGCTTGCTCCCTTCCACAAATAGCAGGACGCGGTCGAGGTAAATAACAGCGTAGGCATAGAAAACCGGATTGAATGCCACATCCGATCCTCGTAGGTTAAATAGCCAAGCAATTTCGTCGAGTGCCGACAGAATGGTGACTGTGGCACCAGCGGCTTCCATCTCCTTCTGCAGATCAGCAATCTTCTCAGAAATTGATTTTCCGGCAACCTCTTCATCATGAAGGTAAATTGGATCTTTGGGTAGCCGTGGACGGTTGTCCCAGCCTTTTGTGCCTAGGTCAGCAATATGTTTTAATGAAAGTTTCTTTGAGAGGAGTTTTTGTTTCATGCTCTCCAGCTGGTTTACGGAGAATAGGCGGGCGTCAACGCCAATTTCGGCCTTCTTGGGTAGCGTGTTTAGTAGCCACTCTTCAATGGCTGGCGTCCCGGCAATGCCCATTTTGAATAGCTCAATTCCAGAACCCTCCAACTCCCGCTCTGCCTGTAGAAAGTAGCGCGAGTCGGTCCACAATCCTGCTTTATTCTCGGTTATTACCACCGTTCCTGCCGAGCCAGTGAAGCCCGACAGCCATGCACGTGTTCTCCAGTGCTCAGCAACATATTCACTCAGATGCGTGTCACCCGAAGGAATTATAGCTGCTGAGATGCCCTTTTTTTGCATCTCTTTGCGGAGTTGCTTAAGCTTTTGTGCTGTTTCCATCGTTTCAGGTATTGGTATCAGAATTCATTGTTTTACAAAGTAAGTTAAAACAACAAAAAAAATTAACTTGTGGAGGTAAAAATGATCAACTATGCGCAAATCCCTAGAACTTTTTGGCTCCTATATCACCATGGGAGTGATAATGATTGTGCTGGCTTTTGCTGTGGGCTTTGCCACTGTTGTTGAGAAGAAATTTGGAGTGGAAGCTTCGTGGGGGCTGGTTTATGGTGCATGGTGGTTCAATTTCCTTTGGCTACTGCTATCGCTCAATTTAATGGTAGCGCTATTCACAAGGTCACGCTTTTCGAGGGCAAGGGTGGGCGTTTTTCTGTTTCACCTCGCTTTTCTTGTGATAATTGTTGGTGCTGCCATTACGCGGTTCACCGGAACGGCTGGTGTGCTTCACCTCCGGGAGGGTATCCCTATGCAGAGCTACGTAAGCGAGGAACCCTACCTACAGGTCGCCGATTCGGCAGGAAATATTCTTTTTGAGCAGCAGCTCAGCTTTGGTAAATATTCCAATAATCGGTTCAAACAGCAGTTGAGAACATCTTACGGACCATTCTCGCTACGACTTGTCCGCGTTATTCCTCATGCTGCTCCAATGCTCGTTCATGATGCCAATGGTAAAATCGTTGTAAAGTTGGTTATTGCTACGCAGAGCGGAAGATATAGCCGTTGCATTGCTGCTGGTGAGGTGGTACAGCTGGATGGTATCACCGTAGGTTTTGGTTCCACAATGCCAACATCGGTGGTCCTAGCTCCATCAGACTCTGGAATTACCATTCAATCGTTGGGTGGGCTTGCTATGGGTGGATTGGAGCAGCCATCGATGGCGATTTCGGCTTCGTCTCAGCCGTTGCTGGTAAAGCCGGGTAAGCTATACTCGGGTAAAGGTTGGCAGCTGGTTGTAGTGGAGGCTGATAGCCTTTCGCGCGTTGAGTACACTTCGCAGCATGGCAGTAGCGATATGGCGCTTACTATTATGGCAGAGCAAAATGGTCATGTATCCACCGTCAACTTGCTGAAGTCTACCGATGGTGAGAGTTGGAGCACTGTAGCTGTTGGGTTACATCAATACCGTTTGCGCTACGGCAGTAAGGTGGAAAAACTTCCGTTTAAGATGGTGCTTAACAAGTTCATGCTCGACCGATATCCTGGGTCTCAATCTCCATCGTCTTACACCAGCTTGGTTACGGTGATTGATTCCAGCGCTAATCAAAAGACAGACTATACAATCACCATGAGTCGGGTGCTGGACCTACAAGGCTATCGTTTCTTTCAATCCTCTTACGATGAGGACGGGCATGGTTCGGTGCTAAGGGTTTCCGACGATTTTTGGGGAATGACCACAACCTATATGGGGTATGGGCTTTTCATGGTTGGTGTGCTGCTGACTCTAGTTACGAGGAGAAGCAAGCTTTACGCTCTTCTTAGCAAGCGTACTGCTACGCTGTTGTTTGTGCTGCTGGTGGCTGTCCCAATCTCCATCTCCGCGCAGCCACTTCCCACTCCTCCCGTGGAGCAGGCTCGTGCCTTTGGTCGGCTGTTGACCCTTTCGCACGATGGGCGCATTCATCCCCTAAACACCTTGGGCAGCGAGGTGGTTAGAAAGCTAACCGGTGGGGATACCTTTCGTGGAATGACCTCCGACCAGCTGCTGCTTAGCATGAGCGCCTTCCCCGATTATTGGCAGAGTGCCCTGCTTATTAGGGTAGAAAACCCTCAGGTGAGAGCCAATCTTGGCATGCATGGTGAAATGGCTTCATTCCTGAACTTTTTCGACTCTTCAAGTGGCGGTTACCTTCTCAAAAATCCAGTAGCCGCGATTAACCGTAAGCCTCCAGCAGAGCGCACTAAGACTGACTGTGGTTTGCTTAAGGTGGATGAGCGGGTTAGCATTTGCTACATGATTTTCACCGGTAGTCTATTGAAAATATTCCCAAATAGCTCTGGAAATGAATGGCGTTCAATAGCCACTGTAATGGCAAACGGAGGAGATACCACCATGCCAGGACGTCTGTTGGCCAATTACTTTACGCAGCTACGAGCTGCCACTGCTAACAACAAATTTGCCGGAGCCGATAGCGCGTTGACTCGCTTTGCCCAGTATCAGAAAGAAACTGCACTTATTTCTTTTGATGGATCAGCCGAATTGGAACTGCTTTACAATCGTCTTGACCTGTTCAATCGCATAGTTCCATTTTATGGGTTGGCTGGATTGGCCCTTTTGGTACTTCTTTTCTTCAGAAAGAGGTGGGCTGAGATTGCCGGAAAGTTCTTTGTATGGATGGTGCTCATTACATTTGTGGTTCACACGGTTGGTATGGTGCTGCGGTGGATTGTTGCGGGGCATGCACCCATGAGCAACGGGTATGAATCAATGCTAATGATTTCTTGGGTTGCCGTGGGTGGAGGCCTCCTAGCTGTTCGTCGACTTCCAGCAGCGCTTGGCGTAGCTGCATTACTTGCCACGGCTACGCTCTTTGTGGCGCATCTTAGCTGGATGGATCCCGAAATTACCAATCTGGTTCCGGTGCTAAAGTCGAAGTGGCTTACCTTGCATGTATCCTTTGTGATGGCTGGTTACGCCTTTTTTGGCATTGGAGCATTGTTAGGTATTCTTTCTATGCTAATAATTGCCATACCGCGCCTATACAAAAAGGTGGCTGGCGCTGATTTTGATAATATCCAGAAACTAATGGAATCGGCCATGGTTGTGGGGTTGTACCTATTCACCGTGGGAACATTGCTTGGTGCCATATGGGCCAATGAGTCATGGGGCAGGTATTGGGGTTGGGATCCCAAGGAGTCGTGGGCGCTGGTTACAATTTTTATTTATGTGATTATCACCCATTTGAACAATATTCCCAACTTTAAAAATTCGTTGGCATTGAGCTTTTCATCCATTGTGGGGTTTATGGCAGTAATGATGACCTACTTTGGGGTAAATTACCTGCTAACTGGTTTGCACTCCTATGCTGCTGGAGAAACTATGGGTATTCCTTTAGTAATTTATGCTGGAATCGGTGCTGTTATTGTGCTTTGGTTGGTGGCATTGCTAATGGCGCCCAAAACTATTAACCGTAAAAATTAGGATTGAATTTTTATTCCTATGTGCTACATTTGTGATCTAATCTTTTTGAAATATGAACAGTTTTGAATTTTATAACCCTGTTAGGGTCGTTTTTGGAAGAGGAAAAATTGCTGAGTTACCTAATCTTATTTCTGCTGGTCAAAAGGTTCTTGTTACCTATGGTGGTGGAAGTATTAAGGAGAATGGCGTTTACGATCAGGTTTTTGACGCGCTTAAGGGCTATTCCATTTTTGAATTTGGTGGCATTGAGGCCAATCCCAAGTATGAAACACTGATGAAGGCAGTGCAGCTCATTCGGAAGGAGAAGATTGATTTTGTGCTGGCCGTGGGAGGCGGTTCTGTCCTCGATGGAACAAAGTTTATTGTTGCTGCGGTTCCTTTCAAAGGTAATGAATGGGATATACTAGCGAAGCACCTTCCCATTAAGGAGGCACTACCCTTTGGAGCAGTGCTAACATTGGCCGCTACAGGTTCAGAAATGAATAGCGGTGGCGTTATTTCACGAATTGAAACCAAGGAGAAGCTGGCATTTGGAAGTCCTTTGCTATTTCCAAAATTCTCCATTCTGGATCCAGCAACTACTTTTTCTCTACCGGTAAATCAAGTTGCCAATGGCGTTGTAGATAGTTTTGTTCATGTTACAGAGCAGTATCTTACCTATCCCTCCAATTCACCCATACAGGATAGGATGGCGGAAGGCATTCTTAAAACATTAATTGAGGAGGGTCCCAAGGCTCTTAGTAATCCTCAGGATTTTGACGTTAGATCAAATCTTATGTGGTCAGCCACCATGGCGCTCAATGGATTACTCAGCTGCGGAGTTCCTAGCGATTGGGCTACCCACATGATTGGGCATGAGCTTACTGCATTCCATGGCCTTTCACACGGCGTTACACTTGCCATTGTGCTTCCCTCTCTGCTACGCACACTGATAGAGGACAAGGAACTTAAGTTGGTGCAGTATGCCGAACGGGTTTGGGATATTAAGACCGGAACCGACCGTGAAAAGGCACTTGCTGCCATTGATAAAACGGAGGAGTTTTTCCAAGCGATGGGTATAAAGACTAAACTCACCGGTTATGGCATTGGTGCCGAAAATTTCTCGAAGATTATTAAGCGATTTGAAGATCGTGGCTGGGTAGTGCTTGGCGAACGTCGTAGCGTTACTCCCAAAAAAGTTCTTGAGATCCTTAAAAACTGTCTTTAAGCATTATGCATATTGATAAAAAAAGAGCCCTTCAACGAGGGCTCTTTTTTTGTGGTATCTACTTTTTATCGAAAAGTTTTGTGAATTCTTTCTTTGTGCGTTTTTTCCAATCGCCCTTATGCCATAGGTAGCTAATCATGAGTGGAATTACGGTGGTTGCTTCAGCATACACCATCTGCTCGTAGGTGGTGTCTACCTTTCCCCACGACGAAGCTTCCTTTAAAGTGGAGGAGGAGCAGGCACCGTCGCGCACGTCGGCAACGGTAATTTGAATGGCATACTTGTGCATGGGCACGTCAATGCCAAGGCATTCGGCGCAAACAACAGTATCCTGAGTGAAGTTCTTGGGAACACCTCCGCCAACCATGAACAGTCCGGTTACCTTAGCTTCAATCTTTATCATGGTGAGCTCGCGGAAATCCTTTACTGAGTCGATGGATACGTGAGCATCGGGTCTTTCCCACTGGTGCATTACCAAACCGAAACCAGCGCTTGAATCGCTGAAAGCAGGGCAGAAAATGGGCACATTGTGCTCGTAGCATACCTGAACGAGCGAATCCTTCTTCACAGAGTGTTGGGTGAGATATTTGCCCATCTCCTTGATGAATTCGCGGGAGGAGTATGCGCCTGGTTTCATACCATCGGCAATCATCTTAATGGTAGAATCACAGTTTTGCAGCTCTTGCTCATTGATGTAGGTATCGTAAATGCGGTCAACGTAGTTGTCGCGTAGCACGTTATCATTTACAAACTGGCTTCCACGATAGTGCTTAAAGCCGAGTGCTTCAAAAAAATCCATGTCTACAATGGAGGCACCCGTAGCAACGATGCAATCAACCATGTTGTTTTTCACCATATCAACATACACCTGCATGCAGCCGCCAGCACTGGTGCTTCCTGCAAGGGTAAGTATGTTGGAACACTCCTTGTCGTTGATCATCATGTCGTAGATGTCGGTGGCATTGGCCACTTCGCGCGAAGAAAACGACATCTTGCGCATGCTGTTGATAATGGGGGTGGAGTCAAACGACTTGATATCCACGTGCTCGATGGTTTCTTTGAAGAAATCTTTCTTTTCCATTTGTTTGTGTGGGTTTTTAACCAAAGCAACTTAGCGCCTTTTTCGCAAAGGCAAGTTAATTTACGGTATTGTTTGAAAACTCAGTTAATTACTCTTTTAACAGCGGTTTTAGTATACTTGGCAGCTAAGTTGCTCAAGACTATTCTCCGCTGGGTGGTTATTTCATACTACGATGCCTTTAAGATGGGATAGTAGTAGGAGGTAAAGCAAAGCGCGACGAGTGCTGTGCCGTATTTTTTTTGTGGAACAAAACTTTCTGTAAGAAAATGGATATCCTCCAAGCGATAATCGTCGGAGAAGCCATTGAAGTAGAGTTCGTCGAGACTGGAGCGGAGTAACGACTTTAGCTCAACAAGCTCATAGTTTCCGTAATGCTCGCAAACCAATCCACCAAATTTTTGATCTGTTTTTTTATTGTAAAGCCACCCGTAAACAATGCCGGCAGAGGCTCTTTCGCCCTTGTTGGCAGTACACGTGGACATTATGGATTCGATAACAGCCCCATGCTCAATGGTAGTAGGGCGTTCAATTTTAGTGGCAATGCGGGGAAGGATGGAGGAGTAGGTCATGATATTGGCCATTTCAATGTTAGCCGCCTTGAGCGCTAGGTGGTAGGAGCCGGCATGAATGGCTATGTCGCTTTCGCCAACGCCACCTGTTTCGAAGTAGTCCTTTGGAATTCTATTTCCAACCAGAATACCCTGTGATTCTTTCTTGACCTCAGTAGTAGGAGAGAAAGAGCGTAGTGTAGTTGTTTGTTCGGTCATCGTCGCACATAAAATTGATGTTGGTTAATACTCAAGAAGATATTTTTTGCAGTGCTAATGGACTGCTCAAAAATTATTTTTGGATGAGAGGGAATCGATTTTCTGGAGTGATGAAAATGCCCTAGGAGCACCAGATTAAACCTGCTCCTCAATGAATTCCCTTAGAAATAATCAAATCAACCGAATGGTTAGGGATTGAGGGAGCGTAAAAAGGATGTGGTTTCGGAAAAACATCCTGGCGTAGTATTCTCTTTTTGCCGATTTCGACCGAGAGTTAAGATAAAGTTTCATTTCAATTGGGTATTAAAATAAGTTTGAAATAAACCCTCTTTCTCTACACCCTCCTTCCCATGCGCTTTGCACATGTTCGAGATTGCTTGTGTAACCGAGTGAGTTGTAATAAAATGCTTCGCTGGAAAACACCTTTAAAATTTTTGCAAGTATATGAAAAAAATCGACGATTTGCCGATGATTCATAACTTTTTATTGATTTTTTTTGAAGGGTGCTTGTGTCATCTGCAATAAGTTGATTAAGAGTAAGATGTTCCGCTCATTTTGGAGATTATTGTTGGGTGAAAATATCAAAAAAAAAGCCAGCCGACTGGCTGACTCTTTTTCGCTATAACCTGATAGATTTACTTTGTCGAATCAGGTTGAGCGTAAATACACTGACCTCTATTGGGACCTTGAGGATTCATGCCCATACCTCTTCCGTTTCCCATGCCTCTGCCATTCCTCATACCTCTACCATTTCCCATACCTTTTCCATTTCTCATTCCTTGACCCATCATTCCTCTGCCTGATGAAATGTGGGCATTGAAGTAAACCTTTTGCTCGTCGGTGAGAATGTTGCGGATTTGGTTTTGATGAGCAACACGTTTCTTCATTAAATCGGCCTTTAGTTTCGAGATTTCATCGATGGTTTTGTTAACCTCGTTCATGTCTGGCTTGTCGGCAGAGGTAAGAGTATTCAGATGTGCCTGCTTCTCTTTAATCATATTCTGAATGGGAGTAACCTCTTTCATGTGTGCTACTCGGAACTCCTGAATCTTGGCTTTTTGGTCATCGGTGAGCTTTGGGATCATATTTTCCATCCCAACGCACATGGGTGCCTTCATCTGCCTCTGATTCATTGGCTGTGCAAATGCACTGCTTGAGTTGATTAGTAGTGCTGCAATAAATGTTGCGGCAACATAAGATAATTTTGTTTTCATGGCTTTAAAATTATTATGTGAAACATTAAATGATTCTGAATTTAGTTATTTGGCCGATTCATCATGCCGCGACCATTTCTCCCGTGCCGCATTGGCCCGCGCTGTGAGGGGTCGTCAAACTGAAGGAGCAGCTGTTGCTGTTCCGGTGAGCAATGTGGCTTCAGCAGTAAAAAATGCCTTACCGTAAGCCCTTTCATCTGGGCGTAGGTTGTTCCAATCTCATTCAGCAACTCTTGTATTCTAATGGAATCGGGATTTTCTTTTAGCAGCTCAAGGTGCAGCTGTTGGTGAATATCTCTCATCCGGTCCATGGTTGCTTGGTTTTCGTCCATAAATTCATGCCTGATTTGCCGCATCATCTGCATTTGATCAGGGGAGAACTTCGCATTTCGCATTTGTTGTCCCATGTTCTGGAGGTATGCTGACCGTGTATACCGGCTTCCTCCGAATGGATTAAAGTATATGGTGGCAATGGTTGCAATGTTGGTGGCTATTAGAACAAGCACCGTTATGGAGAGTAATCTTATTTTCTTTTCAATTGTCATGGCTATTGCGTGTTACTTGTCGGTGTCGGTCGAAAAAATGTAGTCATCCATTGGAGTTGAGTAGGAGGCCTGCTGAAGGGTGATTTCTGAGGTGGCGGTGGCGCTAAGAGTGCCAGTGCCAGAGTAAGTAGTGTTGCCAATCATAAGTCCAAGCATAATACCTGCAGCAATGGAGGCTACCGCGGTGTACCAGTGGATGGGACGAATGGTTAACGATTGCTGGCCTTCCTTTAGCACCTTCTCCATTATCTTCGATTGAAGAAAGAAGGGTGGAGCAACGCTTTTTTCTCTGGCTATTTCACCAAGAAGCTGCACAACCATTGCAAATCTAGTGGAGCAACTTTGGCAACTCTCCATGTGTGAGGCAACCTCGGCAACCGGTTGGGTGATTCCGGTATCCAACATTTTTTGCAGCTCGTTATTGAATTCTTGGCAGTTCATTGTAGTGAATTTTATGATTAGACAACTTCATTTTTAAAAACTTGCGCGTTCAGGAAATTTTTTCGATGGTGGTGATGATTTTTTTTCTGGCGCGAAATATTAATGACTCCACCGCCGAAACCGATAGCTTCATCACTTCAGCAATTTCGGCATAGCTGAGTTCGTCGTATTTACTTAGGGTGAAGGCCACGCGCTGGTTATCAGGCAGCTTACCAAGTGTTACTTGCAAAATTTTAACCTGCTGCTCCTCCTCCATGTTTTCTTGGGCGTTAGGGCTATAGTCTTGCAACAGGTCGGTAGGATTTTGGTTTCCTTGAAAGAGGCCATCTATACTTTGCACCACCCACGACCGCTTTTTCTTTTTCAACAAGTTGAGCGATTTGTTTATGGTGATTCGGTAGAGCCAGGTGGCAAAGCTGGAGTTGTTTCGAAAGCTGGCAAGTGAGCGAAATGCTTCCAAAAATACATCTTGGGTAATATCCTCAGCATCGGAATGGTTATGCAGTAATCCCATTGCAGTGTTGAATACTCGATGCTGATGTTCGGTGACCAGCTGCGCAAATTGCTCTGGTTCACCCTCGAGTACTCTTTTAATCAACAGCTCTTCCAGCATAAAATAGCTCAATTTCTCATTTAGACCTCCAATTCAGAAAAAACTTGCGCGAAAGGGTTTACTAATACAAAAAAAATCATGAAACTTGTAACGTGAATTGGAACAACGCATTTTGCATTTCACCATAAATATAACCTTTATATACACCAAACGCTAATCGCGCTGTCATGGGAATAAGGTATAAAATTTTGAGCGGCTTTGTGCTCATGGGGTTAATGTTGTTGATTTCGGGAGCCATGTCGATGTACCTGATGACAACGCTGGGGAAATCGGTCTCGGGATTGCTGCAGGACAACTATAGAAGCATTGAGATTTCGAAGCAGATGCTGAATTCGCTGGAGCTGGAAAATTCCGGTGTTCTTGATGTCATGATTGGGAATGTGGATACGGGTATGAGCCAGGTAAATGCTGGACGTGAGCAGTTTGACGCAGGCATTAAGGCGGCCATGGGAAATCTCACCCTCTTTAATGAAAAGGAGTCGGTGGATTCCATCGTGGTGTCGCATCAGAAGCTAGTGGAACTGTTTGCAAACTTGCCCGAGCGCGCAAAACGTCAGGAGCTTGACCGCATGTGGTATGTAAAGGAGCTTAACCCTGCCTACAACGAGGTGGCAAAAACCGTTAAGGTGCTTATGACCATTAATGAGGCTGCCCTTTTCACCAATGCATCAAGCCTCGAACATGGCGCATATCGAGCCATTATGCCTGGTATAATTGCCATAGCGGCTGGTATTTTCCTGACCATCCTTTTCAACTACTTTTTGATCCACTACTTTGTGGCACCCATTATAAGAATTACTCGAGGTGTAGATGATTTTGTAAGGCTTAAAATTCCATTCGATATTAACGTGGAAACTAAGGACGAGATAGGTAAGCTCCGAGAGGCAATCTTGAGCTTGATTTCTTTGGTGAAGAAGGTTCAGAAAAACTAGCGAGCAAGGATTTATATGAGGTGGCATATTGTAATACGGACTGTAGGAATGGTGCTGCTGTTTAATGCAGCATTCATGATAATAGCTTCGTTAATTTCTCTCTACAACAACGATAGTGGATTCTTTCCCCTGTTGTTGAGCGCGTTGGTTACCATTGTTATTGCAGTGTTTCCGCTGGTGTTTGTTCCATATACGACCGACCTAAACAACAAGGAGGGCTATGCCATTGTGGTACTTAGCTGGATATTTTCGTGCTTAGTTGGATTATTGCCATACGTGATTTGGGGAGGCGAATTCACCTTAACCAACGCGTGGTTCGAAAGCGTTTCGGGCTATACAACCACCGGATCCACCATTCTGAACAACGTTGAGGCACTTCCCCCTGGGCTACTTTTTTGGCGTGCGTCAACCCACTTTATTGGGGGTATTGGGGTAGTGCTGTTTGCCCTAGTGGTGATGCCTGCCTTTGGAAAACTTAAAACATCCCTATCCAAAATTGAACTCTCTCCGCTGGCCAAGGACAACTTTCGATACCGCGCCAATAAAACCATGCAGATCATCTTTATGGTTTACATGGGGCTTACCATCAGCGAAACACTTCTTTTGAAGTTTGCAGGTATGTCGTGGCTCGATGCAGTATGCCATGCCTTCGCAACCATTGCCACCGGAGGATTTAGTACCAAAAACCTGAGCATTGCCTTTTTTAACAGTCCCACCATTGAAGTTATCATCATTATATTCATGTTCCTTTCGGGTCTTCACTTTGGGTTGATATACTCTACTGTGATGCTCCACAGGAACAATCTGTTTCACTCGTCAGTAGCCCGTTACTACTTTTTCTCCATGCTCATTGGTGTGGCGGTGGTGACAGTGAACGTGCATAGCTCTGTTTACCCAACATGGCTTGAGTCGTTGCGCTATTCGGCCTTTCAGGTCGTCTCAGTGGGCACTACCACCGGGTTTGCCAACGCCGATAGTTCCATATGGCCTCCGTTTTCCATACTGATAATGCTCTTTTTTATTCTGCAGTGTGCCTGCTCCGGCTCCACCTCTGGTGGTATTAAGGTGGACCGGGTGGTGATTTTTTTCCAAACTCTAAAGCGGCAGGTGAAGAAATTGCAACATCCCAATGCGGTTATTCCGGTGAGGGTTAACCACATTACCCTTGACGAGGATTTGGTTGCAGGAACGGTACTATTTATAGCACTCTACATTCTTATAGTCTTTGCCTCCACCGTATTCCTATCCATACTGGGTGTGGATATCTTGTCGGGATTTTCGGCTTCGGCTGCCTGTATGGGCAACGTGGGGCCAGGTTTTGGTATGGTGGGCTCCATGACCAACTTTAGCCTTATTCCCGATATGGGAAAGTGGGTGCTCTCGCTCGACATGCTGCTTGGCCGTATGGAAATATACGGGTTGCTCCTGCTTTTTCTTATTAAATCGTGGCGCTAGGCAGGCATATCACCTCTCTGTTTTAGTCAGTTCTGTTATTGCAAAATGTCTACTAAATAATAATTCTGACTGGATGAACGACTTTTCCCTCCTCGTTTAAAACGTTTGTTCTCTTTATTACAAAGAAAACTCAACAAAACGTTGGCTCTCACTGTTTACACTGAAGTAACCCAAAATCGAAAACAGTGTATCGACTAAACTCTTCAATATCGTCACATTCTGAAGAATTTCAGAAAAACTTTTCCGAGAATATTGCGGCAGTTGAGTTGTTCAGGAACCGGTTACGAGAGGTGGTGTTTCGCGATTCAGATAAGGCGGTAGTGAGGCATAAGGAGCGAGGAAAACTGCTGGCTCGTGACAGAGTTCAGCTGCTTATTGATGAGGGAACAGCATTTCTCGAACTTTCAGCTCTGGCCGCCAATGGTCAGTATGATAATAACTTCCCTTCGGCAGGAATCATCACCGGTATTGGTGTGATTCATGGCCGTGAAACAGTAGTGGTGGCCAACGATGCCACTGTTAAGGGTGGCACCTACATTCGGGAAACCATAAAGAAGCATCTGCGTGCTCAGGAAATTGCCTTGGAGAATAATCTTCCCTGCGTTTACCTGGTAGATTCGGGCGGAGTCTTTCTTCCTGAACAGGATCGTGTGTTTCCCGACCGCGACGACTTTGGACGGATATTCTATAATCAGGCTCGGCTTTCGGCTCAGGGAATACCGCAAATTTCGGTGGTTATGGGCTCCTGCACTGCGGGTGGTGCATACATTCCGGCCATGAGCGACGAAACCATCATTGTAAGAAATCAGGGAACCATCTTTATTGGCGGTCCACCGCTGGTGAAGGCCGCCACTGGTGAGGTTGTAACTGCAGAGGAACTTGGAGGAGGTGTGGTTCATACCTCTATTTCTGGCGTTGCCGACCATTTGGCTGAGAACGATGCCCACGCCATAGAGATATGCCGAAATATTTTTGAAAGTTTGCCATCACCACAGCGGCAGGAGATGGACTGGCAGGAACCGGAGCCACCCCGCTTTTCGGAGGAGCAACTTTATGGCGCTATCCCATTTGACCTCAAACGTGGATTTGATGTTCGGGAGGTCATTGCTCGCATTGTGGATGGTAGCCGATTCCATGAATTCAAGGAGAGCTACGGGACAACCTTGGTTACCGGTTTTGCCCGCATCATGGGTTTTCAAGTTGGGATTATTGCCAACAATGGTTTTTTGAATTCGGAAAGTGCTCTAAAGGGGGCTCATTTTGTTGAACTCTGCACTTGGCGCAAAACGCCCATCGTTTTTCTACAAAATATTACCGGCTTTATTGTGGGTAAGAAGCACGAGCATGGAGGCATTGCCCGCGATGGAGCTAAGATGATACACGCCGTGGCCAACGCATCAGTTCCGGTATTTACAGTGATGATTGGTGCCTCCTATGGTGCCGGTAACTACGCTATGGCAGGGAGGGCGTTTAATCCGCGGCTCCTGTTTATGTGGCCAAATGCTAAAATTGCCGTGATGGGTGGTGAACAGGCCGCCAACGTTATGGTTTCGGTGAAGGAGGAGCAGCTAAAGTCGCGCGGATTAGAGCTGCCCGTGGAGGATGCAACGGCCATACGCAACGAAATTCTGCATAAATACGAGGTGGAGAGTTCTGCCTACTACAGCACGTCGAGGCTTTGGGACGATGGGGTGATTGACCCCGCCGATACCCGAAAAGTGCTGGCATTGGGCATTGCTGCCTCGCTAAACAAACCTTTTGGAGAACCTCAATTTGGAATCTTTAGGATGTAAAAATATGGAAGCAAATCTTGAACTGCAGCACAACGGTGCTATATGCACGTTGTGGCTAAACGACCCTGATTCGAAAAATGCCTTAAGTCCGGCATTGGTTCATGAGTTTACTCAGGCGTTGGAGACAGTGCTAAACGACCATTCCGTAAGGGTATTGGTTGTTAGAGGTAGGGGCGACGGCTTCTGTTCGGGGGCCAACCTATCGTCGTTTGCTAAGACGGGGAAGCCTGAAATGGAGCTGGAGGTGCTGAAGGAGAGCCGAGCGCTTGCCAACCTTTTCTACCAGCTAAATCACCTATCTAAACCCGTTGTTACGGTAGTTCATGGCTATGCCTTTGGTGGGGCACTTGGACTTATTGCCGCTTCTGATTACACTCTTGTTGAGGAGAAGATTGTGATGTCGTTCAGCGAGGTTAGGCTGGGGTTGGTTCCGGCGACTATTATGCCTTACGTAGCTCAACGACTTTCGGCCGGGAAGATGCGCGAGTTGATGCTTACAGGACGAAGATTTTCCAGCGAGGAGGCGTTCACCCTAGGCCTTGTTTCGGAGGTTGCCGCCAACGAAAAAGTGGAGGAACGGTTAAATAAAGTGCTAAAGGACCTACTGTCCGGAGCCCCCAATGCTCAAACTACCTGCAAAACCCTTATCGCTGAAACGCGCTGCAACCATTCGTTTGTTCAAATGGCCGATGCCACTTCGCGAATTCTTGCCGAGATGCGGCTTGGGGAGGAGGCAAAAGAGGGCATCAACGCATTTCTGGAAAAGAGAAAAGCTGCTTTTAACCGCAGCGATGAACTTTAATTAGGCTCATTAGTTTCTACTCCTATGATTTCAAAATTGCTTGTTGCAAACCGGGGAGAGATTGCCCTTCGCATAATTAGAACTGCGAAAAATATGGGTGTTTCAACGGTTGCTGTATATTCCGATGAAGAAGGTTTTCCAATGCATGCGGCGCAGGCCGATGACTCTTTTTCGCTTGGTTCTGGTTCGTTGAGGGAGACCTACCTTAATATCGAGAAAATTATTTCGGTGGCCACTCGCTCTGGTGTAGATGCCATACATCCCGGCTACGGTTTCTTATCGGAGAACACCCACTTTGCGGAAGCCGTTGAGCTGGCAGGGTTCTCCTTTGTTG
This sequence comes from Williamwhitmania sp., assembly GCA_035529935.1. Lineage (NCBI taxonomy): Bacteria > Pseudomonadati > Bacteroidota > Bacteroidia > Bacteroidales > Williamwhitmaniaceae > Williamwhitmania > Williamwhitmania sp. Next base: position 19,656 of record DATKVT010000063.1, read on the forward strand.
GTCCAACTCCTGCATCCATACTCACCTTGGGGAATAAGCTCGAGGCGAAGAGCATGGCTCAGAAAGTTGGTATTCCAACCCTCCCGCCAGCTACTGGAACGCTCGAAGAGATTATCCTCCTTGCCGATAAAATCGGCTATCCCGTGCTGGTTAAGCCTGCCGGAGGAGGAGGTGGAAAAGGTATGCACATTGCACATGGTGCAAACGATATTAGGACATTGCTCGAAAGGGCCATGCGTGAGGCCAGCTCTTCCTTTGGAAACGCGGAGATTTACCTTGAGAAGTTTGTTCCTGGAGCACGCCATGTGGAGGTTCAAATTGTGGGTGACGGCAGCGGAAACATCATTCACCTCTTCGATAGGGAGTGTAGCATACAGCGTCGCTACCAGAAGATTGTGGAGGAGGCTCCATCGCCCACGTTGAACGAGCAGCAGCGCACGAACATTACCGGTTATGCCATGGCTCTTGCTTCAGCTGTGAAATACAGAAGTGCCGGAACGGTGGAGTTTATTCTTGATGAACAGGGGGATCTCTTCTTTCTAGAGATGAACACGCGCATTCAGGTGGAACACCCGGTAACCGAAATGATCACCGGTGTAGATATTGTAAAGTTGCAGCTTGAGGTGGCCATGGGACAGGGTCTTTCGGTGGCTCAGAAGGACATTAAAATTAGGGGACATGCCATTGAGCTTCGGTTGTATGCAGAGGACCCAGAAAACGATTTTTCGCCATCCACTGGTACTATCTCTGACTTTAATTTCCCTGTGGCTCCATGGTTTAGGGTGGAGCATGCCCTGCGGGTGAACGAGAAGGTTACGGGTCTTTTCGACCCCATGCTCTGCAAAATGATTATCCATGGTGAGAATAGGGCAGAGGCTATTGCCCGAATGCGTTCTGTGCTGCGGCGAAGTTTTTTGCACGGCATTACCACTAACCTTGGCTTTTTAAGCTACATCGTACATTCTCCATTGTTTGCTTCAAACAACCTCTCTGTGGACACTGCAAGCGCCTTGGCTAAGGCGTATGCCGAGCAGCGGTCGCTCCCCATTGAGGTGGTGGCGGGCTATGCGCTCATCCGTTTGTATGGAAGCATGAAAGCCAAGGCAAACGGTGCTAGACGCTCAGTTTGGAGCAGCTTTGGAGCTTGGGAGGCCATAAAACGTATGGGGTTTTATCACGACGACCATTTTTTGGAGGTAACACCTAATTATAGTGGTTCGAAAGTATCAAACATACAGTATAACGGGTTGGTGCTATCGGTTGGAAAATACCTATTTGTCGACAATTCAATGTTGGAGATGACAATTGATGGTGTTGCTGCCGAGATGCATTTTACCCTGCACTCATGGGGCATCTCAATCACTCACCATGACAGGCTCTACAGAATTAAACACGCCAATCACCTGTCGGATGGTAAACGAAAGCCCAAGGCTACGCGACCGGAAACGGGAGAACGTATGGTTACTTCACCTTTACATGGCCGAATTATTAGCCTACCGGTGAAGGAGGGTGAGATTGTTGAGCTGGGCACAACCCTCATGATTATTGAGGCAATGAAGATGGAAAACCTGATTGCCTCGCCACAGCGTGCCAAAATTGGCAAGGTGCTGGTTCGCGAAATGGAGCAGGTTTCCGATGGTTCAGAACTTATTGTTTTAGAAAAACTTTAGCATATATGGAATATCAACTTACAAGCAAGCACGAGGAGATTCGTGAGAAGGTTAGGAAATTTGCTGAGGAGCGGGTTAAACCCATGGCAGTGCAACTCGATGAGGATGAACAATTCTCGGAGGAGTTAACTAAGGAGATGGGCCGTTTAGGCCTCTATGGCATTGTGATTCCTAAGGAGTATGGTGGTCAGGGACTGGACTATATGGCCCTTGTTCTTGCCGTTGAGGAGCTCTCAAAAATTGATGGTTCTCAGGCTGGAACGTTGGCCGCCCACAACTGCCTTGGCATAAATCCTATATACTACTACGGCACCGAAGAGCAGCGCCGAAAATTTCTCCCTTTACTCTGCAGCGGTGAGAAGCTCTGGGCCTTTGGTCTCACCGAGCCAAACGCCGGTAGCGATGCCCTAGGAGTAGAAACAACAGCCGTTCTTGAGAATGGAGTGTGGACAATTAACGGACATAAGATATTTATTTCGAACGCCACCAACCCCATGTCGGCAGGCATTACACTGTTGGCTCGTACTGGTGAAACGAATGGACGGCGCGAACTCTCTGCCATTATGATACCTCGCGAAACTGGCTATGCCACCGAGCGCATCACCAAAAAGCTGATGTGGCGTGCAAGCGATACTGGCAAGCTCACATTTAATGGTGTTAAGGTTCCAGAGTCGAACCTGCTAGGCGTAAGAGGGAAAGGGGGCCGATTGATGCTGGAAACCCTCGATGCCGGGAGGTTGAGCATTGCAGCCATGGGACTTGGTTTAGCCGAAGGCGCTTACGAGGAGGCGCTAGCCTATGCCAACACTCGCCATCAGTTTGGAAAGCCCATTTCGAGCTTTCAGGCTGTTTCGTTTAAGCTTGCTCAAATGGCCACAAGGATTGAAGCTGCTCGCTATTTGCTATACCACGCTGTGTGGCTCAAGGACAATGGTAAGCCATACGCCAAGGAGGCCGCTATGGCCAAGTTATTCTGCTCGGAGGTAGCTACCGAAGCCGCTACCGAGGGAAGCCAGATTCATGGAGCCTACGGTTTGGTAAAGGGTTCGTTGGTGGAGCGCCACTTCCGCGACCAGCGTATTCTGCATGTAGGAGAGGGAACCACGGAAATTCTAAAAATGGTGATTGCACGACAGATTGGATGTAAACTCTAGGTTGCTGCTTGGTGTGTTGCTCTAAATCGCTATCTTTAGTTGGTGATTAATTTTGCCTTATTGCAGTATCTTGTGGCAATAGATTGGGCAATCATGTAATATGTAGACCAATGGAAGACAGAAAAAAAGACCATATAGACCTCGCGTTTAGCTCACAGGTTAAGGCTACCGAAGCCGATTCGAGATTCTTCTACGAGCCGCTGATGGGCTCGCACACCCGAGGGAAGCTGGAACCTTTTACCTTCTTGGGTAAAACCATGCGGCTCCCCATTTGGGTGAGCAGCATGACTGGTGGCACCGCATTGGCGCGAACCATAAATACCAACCTTGCCCATGCCTGCAATGAGTTTGGCATGGGAATGGGTTTGGGTTCCTGTCGTAAGTTGCTTGAAAATGAGGAGCACATTGCCGATTTCGACATGCGCGATATTATTGGCAACGACCTTCCTTTTTATGCAAACATAGGCATTGCCCAGCTGGAGCAGATGTTGGAGAATAGCTCCTATCAGCGGCTTCTTGATTTGGTAAATCGCCTACGCGCCGATGGGTTGATTATTCATGTTAATCCAGTACAGGAGTGGCTACAACCCGAGGGTGACCTGCTGCACCATCCGCCGTTCAGCATCATAGAGGAGTTTCTTTCGCTGGCTAAAATAAAGGTGATTGTGAAAGAGGTGGGGCAGGGTATGGGGCCCGAAAGCCTGCGTAAAATTATGTGGTTGCCCATCGAAGCGTTGGAGTTTGCTGCCTTTGGTGGAACTAACTTTGCCCGGGTTGAGCTTACACGTAGCGAGCCTGTTCAGCAGGAGCTCTTCGAGCCACTCTCCCTCATTGGCCATAGTGCCGAGGAGATGCTAAACGTTGTAAATGGCATGGTTCAGCAAAACCAGCCGCTCAAATGCAAGCAGCTAATAATATCCGGCGGTGTAAAGTCGTTTCTCGACGGCTTTTACTTCCTAAGCCGAAGCAAGATGCCTGCTATTTACGGTCAAGCTTCCGGTTTTCTGAAGTATGCCCAAGGCGATTATGATCAGCTGAAGGCATACGTTGAAGGGCAGGCTAAGGGTCTTCTATTTGCAAAGTCGTTTCTTAAGGTTCGAGAATAATTTAGCTTTTTCGCCATGGCAGAAGAAATTATCAATGGATTCTCCTCTCTCTCAAGGGAGGAAAAGGCAAAGCTGGTAACTCTTTCACTTGCTCGCCCCGAAAAGTTGATGAAACTTTTTGATTTCTCGCTCTATCAAGCCGAGGATATGCAAAAGCAGTTTCTCGACTTGAGCGAAAACACTATTGCAAGCTACCATTTGCCCTACTCAGTTGCACCCAATGTGATGGTGGACGGTAAGGTGTATCACGTGCCAATGGTTACCGAGGAGAGTTCGGTTGTTGCCGCAGCGGCATACAGCGCCAAGTTCTGGGCCCAGCGCGGAGGTTTCATTGTAGAAAACATATCTACCGTAAAGCTAGGCCATGTATATTTTCTATGGAACGAAAATCCAATGGATTTAACCTCCAACTGGCCTTTTCTTCGGTTTGTTTTGCTTGAGAAGGTAAAGCCTTTAACCAAAAGCATGGAGGAGCGCGGCGGCGGAATTGTTTCGCTGGAGTTGGAAAATCTAACCTATTCGGTACCCAACCTTTTCCGAATTAATGCTGAGTTCGATACTGTAGACTCCATGGGGGCCAACTTTATAAACACCTGCCTTGAGGAGATTGCCGTGGAGCTAAAGCGCTACTATTCGGCTGGGGAGGATAAGGGAAAAAAGGAGGCACTTCATGTTGTTATGTCCATCTTAAGCAACTACGTGGATGGCTGCACCGTTACCGTTTCGGCACAATGCAGAATAGCGGAACTTAATGGTGTGGAGAAGGGGCTGACAGGTGCCGAACTGGCACAGAAGATTAAGGCTGGCTTCGACATTGCTCGCGTGGATGTTTACAGGGCTACCACCCATAACAAGGGCATAATGAACGGGGTAGATGCGGTTTTGCTTGCCACTGGTAACGATTTTCGTGCCGCTGAGGCTGGGGCTCATGCCTTTGCCGCTCGCACCGGACGCTATGCTAGTCTGAGCACCTGCACAGTTGAGGAGAACGTTTTTAAGATAAGCCTTACAATGCCCCTGGCTGTTGGAACGGTTGGAGGCATCACCAACCTACATCCACTTGCCAAAGCATCGCTGGAGCTACTTGGCCGTCCTTCGGCCTCACAGCTTATGGCCATTGTGGCTTCGGTGGGACTTGCCAGCAACTTTGCAGCCGTAAAGAATCTGGTCACCACCGGAATACAGCGAGGCCACATGAAGATGCATCTCTCCAATATTTTGGCCTCATTAGGCGTAGATAATGCCGCTCGCGAGCGAGCGATGGCCTACTTCAAGGAGCGCACAGTTAGTTATAGCGCGGTTAAGGAATTTCTGGACCAAAAATGACAAAACTCAGAGCCAATGCTAAGCTGCTGCTGACAGGCGAATACCTCGTGCTTCTTGGTGCAAAGGCCATTGCCCTACCGCTACGATTTGGACAGGAACTTACTACCAGGAAGGGAGATAATCAATACATTTCGTGGGATAGCGAAGATATTAACGGCTGCTGGTTCTCGGCCACCTTTAATGGGCAAGGAGAGGCAATAGAAGGGAGTAGTAGGGAGGCTTCTCGTTTTGTTTCCACTATCTTAAGGGAGACGGAATTGCTGAGTCCGGGTTTTCTTGCTAGGCTAACAGGGCAGAAGGTGATTGTTACGGCCGACTTCGACCTGAGTTGGGGGTTGGGCAGCAGCTCCAGCCTCATCTCGCTGGTGGCTCAGTTGGCCGATGTTGACCCATTTATGCTGCACCGAAGGGTGAGCGCTGGCTCGGGCTACGACGTTATTGCGGCGCAGCAATCTTGCCCATTCATGTTTCATCTGGCGGATGGTAGTTCAGAACATTCGCCGGTAGCCCTACCATCGTTTTTCAACAAGCACCTTTTCTTTGCTTACCTCGGAAAAAAGCAGGAAACGGCCACCAATGTAAGTCAGTTTTTAAGCACTTCGACGACGGTAGAGCCGATTTTGGTCAACACCATTTCTGATATCTCGTTGCGAATTCCCCACGTGGCAAGCGTTGGAGAGCTCTGCCAGCTTGTGGAGCAGCACGAGAAGGTTATTTCCAAAATTCTGGGCACTGATTCAATAAAAAAAGCTAGCTTTCCCGACTTTAATGGGTGCACTAAGTCCTTGGGTACATGGGGTGGCGATTTTGCCCTCTTCTGCAGTGAAGAGCCGGAATCTTACGTTCGCGCCTACATCGAGGGCAAGGGCTTATCACCGCTGTTTAGGTTCGACGAAATAGTGTTGAAATATGATTAGCAAGATGCTTTTTTCAAATAGTGTTACGCCCGAGATTCTGAAGGCCGCAGTTAGCGTTAAGACGGGATGGAAAGCTCCATCGAACATTGCCGTTGTAAAGTATTGGGGCAAGCGCGAAAACCAAATTCCACAAAACCCCTCCCTCAGCTTCAGCCTGAGCGAGTGCTATACGGAAACTAGGGCCACGTTTACCCATGCTGAAAATGGGTTTAGCCTTTTGGTAAATGGGGAGAATAGCCATCCGTTTGCTGCTAAGCTTACCGATTTTTTTGGAAAGGTAACACCTTTCTTTCCCTTTTTGGCACAGGCGCGTGTGGAGCTGGAAACGAAAAATAGCTTTCCCCACTCGGTTGGGATTGCCTCGTCGGCCTCCGCATTTGCCTCGGTGGCGCTTTGCCTTTGCCATGCCGAGCAGCTGCTGATGGGTAACGAGGGCTTTGGCTCTTCGTTCCTGCAAAAGGCATCCTACGTGGCAAGGTTGGGTTCGGGAAGCGCCTCGCGCTCGGTATTTGGGGGCTGGCAGGAGTGGGGCCATTTGGCGGAGTTACCCAACTCCACCAACGATTTTGCCATTCCGGTTACGCCCAATATCGATCCGCGGTTTCTAGGAATGCGCGATGCTGTGCTGGTGGTTAGCACCAAGCCAAAGGAGCTTTCGAGCACGCTGGGGCACGCGCTCATGGTAGATCACCCCTTTGCCGATGCCCGGTATGCCGAGGCTAAGCTCTGCCTCAATGCCATCCTTAAAACCTTGCGCAAGGGTGATTTCCCAAAATTCTTCGCGCTCTGCGAGAATGAGGCGCTCACCCTTCACGCGCTGATGATGAGCTCTAAAACTTCACCCTTATACCTGGAGCCGGAAAGCCTTTCCATTATTGCTTCAATTCGCAATTTTCGAACTACTTCCGGTATGCCCATAGGTTTTACCATCGATGCCGGTCCCAACGTTCACCTGCTCTATCACGAGGATAACGAGGTGGCGGTTAAGACATTTGTTGAATCGGAGCTAAAGCGCTACTGTGAAAAAGGAATGGTAATTTACGACCGCTGTGGAGCGGGACCGGAGAGAATCTTCTAATTCTACTGAACCATTTTAAATTCCACATGTTTTGTGGGAGAAATGTGGGTGTGATAGCTATAATTACCCAATTTCAATACAAGGGTAACAGCCCTGAAGGACATGATCAATACGGATAAGTTTTATTCCAAAATACTGCTCTTTGGTGAGTACTCTGTGCTGTTAGGATCAATGGCCTTAAGCATTCCTTACAGCCACTTTCAAGGAGAACTGAGCTTTATTCACGAGGACAAATACACCGATTTGGACTTTGCCCGCAGCAGCAATACGTTGCTGGGTGAGCTGCACCAGTATCTAGTTGAAAATTCGGTTAAGAATGGAATCTCAGGTAGGTTGAACCTGGAGAAGCTGGAGTCCGATATTCGGCATGGGCTCTACTTTGAATCGTCCATACCACAAAGCTACGGCATTGGAAGTTCTGGAGCTTTGTGTGCAGCCATTTACTCAAGGTATACCACCGAGCTAATCCCGCCTTCGGGAAGCATAACGCAGGTGGATATAAAGGAGCTACGGCACATTTTTTCGGGCATTGAGTCATTCTTTCACGGTAAGAGTTCCGGCATCGATCCGCTGAGCTGTTACATGCGCTACCCGCTGCTCATACAAAAGGATGGGGAGATTGACCTGGTGGGCATTCCCCGTAACCGCAACGACAAGGAGAGCGGTATTTTTCTCCTCGATAGCGGCACTTCAGGCAAGACCGGGCCGCTGGTGGAGTCGTTCCTAAAGCACTTTGTTCCCAACGGGGTGCTGAGCAACCTGGGTCAAGAGCTCATCCGATTAAACGACGCCTGCATTCAGAATATGGTAGCGGGTGAGTATATCCTCTTCTGGAAGCATTTGAAGGAGCTCTCCGCCTTTCAGCTGGAGCATCTTCGGGCCATGATTCCATCGCACCTTGCTCCGGTGTGGGAGCAGGGGCTAACTTCCGATAGCCACTACCTCAAGCTCTGCGGCTCGGGTGGGGGTGGCTTCCTAACCGGCTTTGCCAAAAGCTACACTAACTTTTCCAAAGCCATAGCACCCCAGCGCCTTTCCCATTTCCCCGTCTACCTTTCCGGGCTGAATAGTGAGCAGTGAGTAGTGAAAAGTGAGTAGTGAAAAGTGAGTAGTGAAAAGAGTGTCAATGTATATCCCTAAATATTGTTGACATTATAGCAATTTACATAACCCAGCTGCATGTTCACCTCGGAAAGGTGACCTGTTTATAGAAAGAATCCTGCACCACACACGAGCGATACACGCTGACGAGGTCTTCAAACGCCACAAGTTGTTGACTTTTTAATAAAGAAACTCTCAACTTATAATTATTGGAATTAATAGGCGCGCACCATAATTAGTTAACTTTACCATGAATCTTATGCTTAAGGCAGACAACATATGACCGACTGGAGCACAGCAACCTGCGAAGCAAACGGTATTAACATACACTACACAAGAACTGGAGGAAACAAACCGCCTTTAATGTTGCTTCATGGATTAATGACCAATGGCTTGTGTTGGACAGGTTTGGCACGTGCGCTGGAGAAAGAGTATGATGTAATTATGCCGGATGCCAGGGGACATGGCAAGTCGAGTGTGCCCGACTATGGATACCGGTACGAAGACCATGCAAACGATGTGGCCGGTTTGATAAATGCCCTGAGACTTCCTCCGTTAGTCCTGCTTGGACATTCCATGGGCGGAATGACTGCAGCCATGGTGGCAAGCCGTAAACCAAATCTACTCCGTGGACTAATCTTAGCCGATCCAACCTTCCTGAGCCCAAAACTTCAGCGCGAAGTTCGCGATAGTGATGTGGCCGATCAGCATAGGAAGGTTCTTAAAATGCCGTTGGATGAGGTGGTGGCAGAAGCGCGGGCCAGGCATCCTAACCGGTCATCGGAAACCCTAGAGCTATTTGCTCGGGCACGACTTCAAACCAGCATGGCCGCTTTCGACGTTCTCACGCCACCGAACCCCGATTATAAGCAGCTGGTGAGTAAAATTGACGTTCCAAGTCTCCTCCTGTTTGGTGATAACGGGGTGGTTTCGTCTGCTGTTGCCGAAGAGTTGCAACGCCTTAATCCTCTATTTCAGGTTGAACAAATTCAGGAAGCGGGGCATGCGCTCCACTTGGACCAGCCAGAACACTTTGCGGCAATCGTCAAAACATTCCTGCGTTCCATTAGAACAGTTGTTGAGTAATAAACGCGCGAGCGGTGCACACTGGAAGAATGTTAAAATCTTCTTGCCCTTGATGCACCGCAACCACCAAAGGTTGAAATATGTTGCCGGTATTGGCTTAGTTTTCCCATATATAAACGCTTTGGCACACTGTAAATGGCGATGTAACTCTTACTTTTCAAAATTTGCAAATGGTTACCTTAGTGTAATTTAGCATGGAAACGTCTTGCTGCAAGACATCAAAAAAAACTGATAAATGAAGAAGATTGGCATAATGAGACAGTAGGCAAAATTATTTATAGTTTTGACGGCAGCATTATTACTACTAAAAATGCAGTTTGCAATTGGGCAGGAGAACAAGTAGAATCTGGAAGCAAATCACAAACGGGAGAACAGCATCATGGCATCTAAAATAGAGCTGAACGTTAAGCATAACGACAAAACCAGGGCGGAATATTTTATCCAAGCATTAAACGAAGATTTTGAACTTCTTCTGCTCGATTGGAAATCATGGAGGGAATCGGAACGCGTAGTAGATGCCGTAAAGCTGACCAATAAAGATAAGTCACTCACTATTACTTTGCTTTTTCTGGAAGACTACTATGACGCCGACATTGTAGCAAAGGCAAATACACTCCCGACAAGCGATACCGCCCGGTGGAGCAACAATGGCTCACTCATGTTTTTGGTGGAGTCACCGGACCCTTCTAAAGTCGATAACGCACTCAGTATCTTTGCAGGCAAGGAGTAGCTACGAGGCAGTTTGTCCCTTCGGACTTTTTGGACATTCCATTAAGCCAACTCATAGAAACGATTCTGTATTTGTGTATTACACAGTTAAAGCTGAACAATACATGCCAGTATGGGTTTTATATATAGTTTTACCCATATATAAACGAGTTGTTTGCAATTTTAGAAAAAACAAAAATTGATTAGGGCGAATTTTATGAAACTGCTAATAAATATAGAAATTTCATTGAATGCTCCTGCTATAAAAGTATGGGAAGCCCTGACCAACTCTAGATGGACTAAGCAGTATATGTATGGCTACGAAGTTTCTTCTGGCTGGAAAACCGGCGATTCCATACTTTGGAGAACTACTATAAATGGAAAACAACATATCAGAAAAGGAAAGGTATTACTGGCTCAACCATATGAGGTTCTGGAAATATCAGATTTTAATCCTAACTCTGGGCTTGAGGATATTGATACAAACTATCAAAAAGTAACATATCATTTGCTTTCCCAAGATGACAAAACGACACTATTACGGGTAACGGATGATTATGCAGGAGACGAAAAAAGACATACCGAGTCCAATCAATTTTGGAATGCTGTATTACCGAAGTTGAAAGAAGTGATAGAAAGAAAATAACTGACGCGTCCTAAATAACGGAGAACGTTATAACAAATTACAAAACCCAGCCACCGGCTCACCTCAGAGAGGTGACCTGTTTGTAGAAAGAAACCCGCCACACGCGCTTAAGATGCACGCTGAACGGTATTAAAATCTACCTACCCTCCATGCACCGCAACCACCAAGGGTTGAAATAGGTTGCCGGTATTAGCACAATAATTATCACCCTTATTTAAGCCACCTAACCGAAACTAATTTATATTTGTGTATTACACGGTTAAAGCTGCACAATACATTCCAATATGGGTGTGTATATACAGTTTTACCGCATATATAAGCAAGTTAGGCAACATTTGAAGACTGACCGATTGAGACAATTAAACAAAACATGAAACAGTATCCCAAAATATTTTATCCTAATATTCCTTTAAATCATGAAGGCTTAATCGATTTTGACAGCTATAAAACAGGTATGACCGAGAATTATTTTGAATATAAATTAGAAAAATACTTCAAAGGGCATATTAAAACAAATAAGGTTATCGATAATGGCTGGAAATATCCATATCAACCTGATTTTATACTTTACTATCAAAAATATAACTTGTGCATTGATATTGAGATTGATGAACCTTACGCTATGGGGAGTCATAAACCCATTCACCTGAATGACGAAAAGAGAAATAATTTCTTTTTATCGAAAGGTTGGCACATTATAAGATTTGCAGAAGAACATATCTGTAGATATCCAGATTTATGCTGTAAAATGATTTCTGAATTTATAAGATTTACCACAGGAGAAAGTATTTGGATTGAAGGTATGGAGGACTTTAAAGACATCCCGGATATTAGTGCATGGACAAAAAATGATGCTGAAGAAATGGCTAATAAATCTTATCGTAATGACTATTTAACGCTCCTTCAGAACATTGTCAAACAAAATCCTCAGATTTCTATAATTGCAGATGGAATTTTTCTTAATTCTCAGATTAGTGAGGCACAAAGTCTTTATAAAGATATTTGGCCAGAAAAAGAGTTGTTTGAGAAAGCAAAAGTCTCTCTTTTATTAAAAGAGTTACTCAGGTATTCTTCTCATTTTCAAAATTTAGAGGTAATTGAAGGGAAAATATATATTGAATTGAGAATTTATATTTCAACATATCATTCAATCTATAACTACACATTTGACTCTGACTTAATTTATTTGGGTAATTATATTATCAATGTTTATTATATCAGAACAGAGAACTTAATTTGTTTTGAAATTGATGATTATATTATAAATAACAACATTAGGAATGTTTTATTAATTGCTGATGACCCAGCATATCCAAATTTAATATCAAATTGGAATAACAGAGAAATTGTATTGATGAGAAAGAAAAATGATACACATATGCCAATGGATTTAAGATATATTGATTCGTCATTTCCCTCAGGAATAGCGATTGGATTAGAACAATTTGAACTATAAAAAACGTTGCCTAACAATGTATATACAAAATAGGCGTGATAGTAGTAAATTCAACGGTTGTAACCCGCTTCAAAATCGTAACGGTTTGATAGGTTTGAAGCCCGCAATCGCCTACTTTGCATATACTCAACGTTAGTATGGTGTTTGACGCTTCCTAAAAAACGGAGAACGTTGGAGCAACGTTACAGAAACCCCGCCACCGGCTCACCTCAGAGAGGTGACCTGTTTGTAGAAAGAAACCCGCCACACGCGCTTAAGGTGCACGCTGAATGGTATTAAAATCTACCTACCCTCCATGCACCGCAACCACCAAGGGTTGAAATTGGTTGCCGGTATCTACATAATTATCACCCTTGCTTAAGCCACCTAACCGAAACTAATTTATATTTGTGTATTACACGGTTAAAGCTGCACAATACATTCCAATATGGGTGTGTATATACAGTTTTACCGTATATATAAGCAAGTTGCCAACAGTGCATATATTTTATTGGGGGTTGAATCGCTAACTTCAAAGTAATTGCATTAAATTAGCTCCTTAACGTGGGATAATGAATTGTTCCAAAGTCCCCCAACAAAACATATGCTTAACGTTAGCATAGTGTTTGCCCCATTTCAAAATATTTACCCTTTCCCACATTCCCATATTTTCTTCCCACTCCCGCCGGCAGTTTATTGGGCAAGGGTAGGGGCTGCCCAGTGCTATTTTTTTGCCCAACCCTTAACTTTTTTTCCAAAAAGCACTTGACAATGGGAAAAAGTTACCATACATTTGGGACTAGCCGCTTAAAAAAAATGTGTCGGGTTATCGTCCCTAGCCTCCTCCGCCCGCCACCAAGTGTTGTTTTAAAGTATGAAGGTAAACCTGCATAAGTGTTGCCGTAAATTTGCACACTTATGGAAAAAAATTTACATACTGATGGAAATTTATTTTCTCTCTTATGCAAATTTTCTTCCACACTTACGCAGGCATAGGTATACCAGCATATGCTGTTAACCCGCCTCGGAGCTATCGCCTAGGGCATACTTCCGAGGCATAAAACCAAGTAGCATGAAGTACCATTTAATTGAGCGGGCAAACCCGCTGAACCGAGAGGCGAAAAAGTGGTATGCCTCTCCGGTAAACGACGGTAAGATTAGTAAAACGGAGCTGGCCAAGGAGATTACCGGCATGTCGTCGCTCTCGCGGGGCGACGTGTCCAACGTAATTGAGAGCCTGCTGGAGGCCATGCCCAAGTACCTGCTCATGGGCAAGAGCGTAAGTCTAGGTGAGTTTGGCACCCTGCGCCTCTCCTTTACCAGCGAGGGCGTGGATACCCAAGAGGCGTTCAACACCGGAAAGATTACGGGAGTAAAGGTAATCTTTACGCCGGGGGTGGAGCTCAAGCGGGCCATTGAAGCTGTGAGCTTTGAGCGGGATGAGTAGCTCCGCTACCTAGCGCGGCCCTGCCCACAAGCCAACCGCAATGTTTCTCCGCGGCGAATATGCTTCGCCGCTGGGAAACAAAGGGAGAAAATATATATTACATACTTGGTATAAAGCAATTTTACTCCATTTGTTCACAAAATAAACACGATTGAGATCATAGCAAACTATTAAAAGGATATTCGATTAAGATTAAATTAACACATGCAAAACTTTGGAAAATATCTTGATTAATAACAAAAATAATGATTCAATTGAAAGGAGGTGTGAAAAATATGACTTACAAAAAACCAAAAATCTTGGCTCAAAGTACTGTGCAGATGGCTGAATGTCGTCCTAATAGTAAGCCAAGTGGCAGACCTTGTAAACCAGGAGGACCTGGTGGACGTTAATTGACAAATAATTCAGGCGGCGGTGTTATACAATTAAAACTCGTCGCCTGATTACTTAAAGAAAGGAGATTTTAAAATGTTTTTCAAGCAAAAATCAAATGTTATATTCAGAAATTATGAGTCTTTCGGATATATAACGGATAATAGAAATTTTGGATATCAGCAAACGGGTGATAACGAAAACTACATCGGTGACAAAATTCTATCAGAAACTGGGGCAGTTTTTATGTCTGCTTTAGATAGAAAAGCACAAACCATTGATGAACTTGCAATAAAAATAAATACACAATTTACCGATGTTGACATTAGAACAATAAAAACTGACGCCATAGAATTTTATTACATGCTTGAACGGGATGGATTTATTGTATCGGGCGAAACAATGCAAGAGTGCAATGAAAAAGACGTAAGGTTTTCATACAAGACATTAGAACCTAAAATAGAAAAAAAGGATTTTTCTCCAACTGCTATGCATCTTGAAAAAACCGCGCAGAATTTTTTTGAAGAATACTTTGAAGGCAAGCCTCAGCTTACAAATTTGCACATAGAAATTACAAGCATGTGTAATGAAAGGTGCGTGCATTGTTATATTCCACATGAAGACAAAGTGAGCTATATCGTACCTGATTTATTTTATAAGGTACTAGAGCAATCTAGGAATATGAGGTTGTTGCATTTAACGTTAAGTGGTGGTGAGCCAATGTTGCACAAGAACTTTTGCGATTTTATAAGAGCATGTAGAGAAAATGACTTTTCGGTAAATGTGCTTAGTAATTTAACATTACTCAATGATGAGATTGTAAAAGAAATGAAGATGAACCCGCTTTTAGGTGTTCAAGTCTCATTATACTCAATGGATCCAAATATTCACGATGAGATAACTCAAATGAAAGGGAGTTTTGAAAAAACAAAAAATGCGATTTTGAAACTAATTGAAAACGATATCCCTTTGCAAATAAGTTGCCCAATCATGAAACAAAATAAAGACTGTTATCTGGAAGTTACAAAGTGGGCCGAAAAGTATAAAATTCACGTTGGAGATGATTATGTTATCATAGCAGGTTATAATCATACGGGCCAAAATCTGAGTTGTCGTCTATCAATTAATGAAGTCAAAGAAGTTATCACAGACAAGGTTACGAATGATACAAAATATTTGGAGCAAATAGAAACGGCAGCTGAGAAGAAAAAAAGTATTACAGGCAACGATTTTGTTTGTACCGTTTGTCGTTCCACTATTTGTATAGCAGACAACGGAAATGTATATCCATGTGAAGGTTGGATAGATTATGTTGTTGGTAATGTGAAAGAAACTTCTCTCGATGACATTTGGGATAATTCTGAAAAAGTGCAGTATTTAAGAGGCTTGCGCAATCATGACTTTCCTAAATGCTTACAATGTACCGACAAAGAGTTTTGCACCATGTGTATGGTTAGAAATGCAAATGAAAACCCTCAAGGAAACCCTTTAGTGGTTAATGAGTTTTTTTGCGATATCGCAAAACTTAATAGAGAAATGGTATTTAAACGGAAGGAGCAATTTATGAATTCTTAGTGCCAATAATATGCCTCGACAAGGGAGTAGCTACCGTCCACTAAACTAACGGAGAGAGCCGCTTAAACATCACATACTATTCCACCAACAGCCTTATATTCCAATCAATGTTAAACAACTTGTGATAATGGTTTTTATATTTATTTACTGTGTGATTTCTAACACAAATAAACGAATTGTAAGTAAAGTTTAGATATGTAACTGATAAGAGTTATCCCAGCCATTATAAATGAGTGTACAGATAGATAATATGTCTCGTCCAATCAATGCAGCATATGGTTGCTTTTCTAAATCAGCACCAAGTGCTTGAACTGGGAAAACATTATTAGTTAAACTTGGCAAAGCAAAACCTAAGTCATAAATTGGTTGTTGAGTTGTACCGGATGGTGTATGAACAGAAATAACATCCCTAGCAATTAACCCCAATTCTTTAGCTATTGGATCGTTTATACAGGATCCACTTGCACCAGTATCAATAAGTGCAATGACTTTTTTAGAAGGAGGATTTTTCCCTTCACTCATCATTTTTAAAAAGATTGGCTGAGAAGGGAAAATTACAATCTCAACGATAGGACCAATTTGCTGAAGATTTGGAACTCTATTAGGAAATACAGGCATACTTTTAAGCAAATATAAGGTTCCTAGAAAAATTTACGACGATGTCGCTTTCATTGATATTCTTAACTAAGAAAGGTACATCACCATACTTGTCAATCCCCGCTTTTAATGCATCCAATCTTGACTGCCATATTCCTAATACTTCCTCTCCTTTGATGACAACAAATCCCCCTTGTGGAGATTGGGCTAAATAATCAGCCTTAATTTTCTTATAAACTTCTAATTCTTTCTCAAACATATGTCATATGTTTTAGGTTAGGTGTATAAAGGTAACAAAAAATTGAGTGCAAAGTTAATATGATTGTTAAAAAACATTACACTCAACAGCAAATTTATTACAGTAAGTTGTGATGGTTTTAAAAGTTCATTTCTTTTTACTACTTGTTCCTAATGTGAGATAGAGTTGCAGTTTTAAATTCCCTTAACCAACCAATTTGTAGAGCGTTCCATTTCCCGCTAGCCCGGAGTGTGTCCTGAAGTAAGAAGGACAAAATTTAGCAATAAACGAAGTTCTTTTACGTGCTGTATAAAAGATGAAGGGGTTCGCCCGCCGGCGGATGAACCTTCGCAATCGCTGTGCAGGCAGAGGTTGCAAACCGC